>JAFGOZ010000506.1 GCA_016926235.1 Bacteroidales bacterium
ACACTTTTTATTTCAGCACGCCTCAGTTGGCAGATAACGCGTCACTTGATCAACAAAGATCATATCTAAAAACAAAAGCCAAAATTTACAAAAGACGCTCTGGATTACTGACAAAAGTTATAGAATGTTTTGATAAATACACAAATGATTCTGAGATACAAGCCTGTGTTAAGTCAAAAATAAAAGAAGAATTAAAATAATCAGAAGCATTAGAAAAGTACATTGTAAGCATGAAGTATAAGTAGTTTTTAAAGTATTATAGATTTGAAATAGAAGCAAATAAGCAAACGGCCATTTTTATTATTATTCAACTTATTGGGAGGACAAAACATATGTTAAAGTACGGTTTATTTATAATGATTACGCTATTAATGTTTACCAGTTGTGGTACTCCATCCATGGTCAGATATGTTCACCATCACGACCCCATAATGGACAAGAACGATGGTGTAGTGCTTTTAATAGATGTCTGTAACCAGGTCGATGTAGCTGGCCAGGGTGATTATTGTATCATTGAAGAATCTAAAGAGGTTGCATCCGCTATTGCTGAACCATTTAAAACCTATCTTGAGCAGAATGGTGTTTGGGTAAAAACTGAAATGATACCATTTGTATGCGGCGCATATGATAATCCGGAAAACCTTCCAAGTAAGGTTTCAGAAAATATTGGAGAAGATGTTAGCGAGGCTCGCAGGCCATACGGCATCGCTGACGAATTTAAAGAAGATCAGGAATATCTGAATGCACTGACAACCCTGTCATCATATATAATGGAAAAAACCTTATCCGCCAACGCTGAAAATCCAACCCCAATTGTTGATAAAAATCAATTCATAGATGCGGCAAAGACAGTCAAATCAAGGACAAATGCATCAAGCCTGGTGTATGTAGGAGTAAAAGGAAGAAAAATATCCGGAGGGAAAAAATTCGCACAGGGGCTTTTACGCTTTACTGTAGGCGTTGCTACTGCAGTGGCAACCGCTGGAATGGGCACTGGCTATTATGTTTCCTACATGCCTGGCGGAAATGTTGATGGGAGATTATCAATTGCCGGCATGGTCAACCTGGAAACAGGTGAGTTAAGCTGGAAAAACTATAACAGCGCGCAGGGTGATCCTCTGAAAACAGAAGCAATGACTAAATACTATAATATTGATTTACTGATGAAAGATCTGGTCTATGAGAAAGAAATAATAGCTCCAGTAGAAAAAAACGATTAATTACTGGTCATTATCATTTAATTTCCAGTTCCAGAGGTTATTTCTATATTCGACTTATTGAAAACTAAATATGCTATTTTACTTAATTAGGAGGTAATTATGAACCCTTCACAAAATATAAAACTGAACATAATACCCTGTATAATTGTTCTCTGCTTTCTGCTGGTAAATGGATGTGCACCAAAGGTTACAAGTACTATACAGATAAACACAGTTCCTGAAGGCGCAAAAGTGACTGTTGACGGAACCTATTCAGGAGAAAGCCCTGTGACTTTTCTTCATAAATATGCTGTTACTAATGATGACAATAAAATCGATATTGATCTTGAAAAAGAAGGTTACTATCCGACATCCAGGACAATTTGGCCTTTTGGACTAATATCACGAATTCAAAAAAAGGATTATATCCGTGGTTCAAATATCGGGAAAGGGGATACAATTCCTTTTGAGATATACCTCAAACCTGATAAAAGCGCAGCAGAATGGAATGAGATAAAAACATCCGGCGATCTGGAAAAACTTGAAAATTTTCTAAAAAAATACCCTGACACTACATTCTTGCCTGAAGCAAGAAAAGCAATATCACCTTTCGTTATAGATAGAGAAAAAGATGATATAGAGCACATAGAGGAAATGCTTAACTCATCTGATGAGTTTAAAAACAGGAATCTGCCCAATTATCTGGCCCGTTTGGAGATTATAAAGGCTCATAATGTCAAGATTAAGAAATTTTCCAGCGGGGGTGAAAAATTATTTTATCAGAAAAAAGATGATAAAAAAATGGTCCCTGTCACTTCAGAAAAGTTTAAGGTTATAAAATTACACGATCTCCCAGGTAATACAACCAATATAATTGCATGGAAAAACAATAGGACATTCGATGCGGGTTTGGCGTATCTGAAAGATGGCTCATTTGTGCTAATCGTTCCAAAAGAGGACTTGCCAATCGAACTTGAATTTCCGGATGTTCTTTATAATAGGGTGGTTGTGAAAGAATAAAATAAATAATAGTATCATATCATTCTTCACACAAAGCCACTAAGGCACTAAGAAAAACATAAATCATTTAAAACTTTGTGGCTTTGCGGCTTTGTGTGAGACATAATTTGCCTTAACTTGACGCCAATGCGCCAAGGCGGGGCAGATGACACTTTGATGTTGGTCCAGGGTTTATATCTCTTCTTATTTTGTTTATTAGAAACTCTATGTCTTTCCCATCACTTTCAAAATATAGCATCTTCCTTCTAATGCTGGTATTTACCTGTTCATGTGCTACTTCACAATACAGAGTTAGTGAAAAACTTCAGGGCGGCGCATCGAACTTATCCACAGATATACATCAAAAAATAAGCCTGCTCCAATATGATCTTGAAGCATTAAGTAATGATATAGATTCAAATGAGGCAAGAGAACTTGCTGAAACAGGTATACGTTACTCTCTTATTCTGAGGGATGAATATAAACTTGTGCGCCCACCATATTTACACAACATACTGGTGCAGTGTAAAAACTGATAAATATCCGTGGGAGGAAAGATAATATTGTAAAAAGATTAAACCGCGAAGTTAATCCGGTAAAAGTCAATCAAAACCGGGTAAAAAAATATTAAAAAATGATACAAAAGCAAAGTATCTCATAAATA
>JAFGOZ010000507.1 GCA_016926235.1 Bacteroidales bacterium
ACAAATCCGGGTATTGGCGATATTTCCCAAGATCCACAATATCAAAATGCTTCAAATAAAGATTTCCGTTTACAATATACATCCCCCTGTATTAATGCCGGTGATCCTGACTCACAATACAACGATCCTGACAGTACCCGCAACGATATGGGTGCACTTTACTGTGATACTCCACCTTCAGTCCCGACCGGACTTTCGGCAATCGCCGGATATAGCCAGGTTACATTAACATGGAATAAAAATACCGAACCTGATATACAAGGTTATACAATTTATGGTGGAACTTCTTCCAATCCAACAACTCAAATAGATTCTATTAATTCAGCAAGTGACACAAGCACAATCATTACAGGGCTTCCATTCAATGTGGTTCATTATTTCCGAATTAAAGCATTTGATAAAAGATTAAATAAAAGCGATTATTCTGCAGAAGTAAGTGCAACTCCCATTCCCACTCCATTACAAGTAGATTCCCTTGCCCTCATCGCCCTTTACGACAGCACCAACGGCAATGGATGGACCAACAATACAAACTGGAAAACAACTAATCGGGTTTCAAGTTGGTATGGGATTACGGTTGAGAATGGAAGGGTGACGGAAATAAATTTAGGTAGTAATAATCTATTTGGAACAATCCCTTCAAATATAGGTGATATTGACAGCCTGAATATTTTATATCTTTATGGCAATCAACTTTCAGATTCAATACCCTATGAAATAGGAAATTTATTAAATTTAGAATACTTACGTCTTGGGAGCAATCAGTTGATAGGTCCAATTCCTTCTGAAATTGGGAATTTGATCAATTTAACAGAACTTCGATTAAGTAATAATCAATTATCAGGCAAAATACCACAAGAAATATATAATTTAACATACCTGACATATTTAATCTTGGGTGGAAATCAATTTGTTGATACAATTCCAGACATCATAGGAAACTTAAATAATCTCCAATATTTAAACATCAGTTATAATAACTTCACAGGTTCAATACCATCAGAAATAGGAAATCTATCAAATTTATTAGGTTTATATTTTCATTCAAATCAATTAACAGGAACTATTCCTGCAGAGATTGGTAACTTAAATGCCTTACAATGCTTGATGATTCAAGACAATCAATTATCTGGTCAAATTCCAAGTGCAATTGGAAATTTAAATTATTTAGAACTATTAAGCATTGAAAATAATCAATTTTCTGATTCAATTCCAAGTTCAATAAGAAATCTTGTAAATCTAACATCAATTTCACTTTATAATAACAAGCTTACAGATTTGCCAGATCTTACAACTATTTCAGGTTTGCATACATTACTAATACAAAACAACCAATTCACCTTCGAAGACATAGAACCAAATATTGGTGCGGCAAGTACAACATTTACTTATTCACCCCAGGATAGCGTTGGAGTTAAAATTGATACTTCTATACAGGTTGATTCAAGTTATACCTTATCAATTTTTGTTGGTGGTGATAATAACCAATACCAGTGGTATAAAAATGGTATTGAAATAACAGGGGCAACTGACACATTTTATACCATCAATCCTGTTGAATTTAGCGATTCGGGCAGCTATACCTGTGAAATAACTAATACAGTTGCTACAGCATTAACGCTTTATTCAAGGCCTGTAAATATGACTGTGATTGATACTATTCCTCCCTCTTCTCCCCAAAACCCCACAGCCACAGCAGGAAACGGACAAGTTCTGTTGCAATGGCAGGCTAATACTGAAAATGATCTTTCAAAATATTATATATACCAAGGTATAATTTCACCAGCTAATTCATTAATAGATAGTGTTACGGTTCAATCACCTTCTGATACATTTTTTATAGATATTTTAGCAAATGCTTGTCAAATATTTTACTATCGAATTTCAGCAGTTGATAGTTTTGGTAATGAAAGTGTTTATTCAAATGAAGTAAGTGCAACTCCACAGCCAATAGTTGCCCCTACTCAGAACAAGTTAAATGTACCTAAAGACACGGTTATATCTGTATCCTTTGGTATTGACATGAATCCAGATAGCCTTAATTCAAATACATTTATTGTTTATGCTTCCCAAACAGGTTTACATACAGGGACATACTCTTATAACAGTGGAACACAAACCGCTACATTTAATCCTCACAATGATTTTGTGGTTGGGGAGATTGTGATAGTAATTCTTACAACAGATATATATACATTAGAAGGAGATTCTTTATTAAATCCCTACCAATGGTCGTTTACTATTGAAACTAAAGGTGGAAGCGGTTTATTTAAACCTAAAATCGAATACACAGCTGCAGAAAGTGGATGTAAATATGTAATTTTTTCAGACTTGGATAATGACGGGGATATGGATCTAACTATGACGAACTATAATTCCAATAATATCTCTGTCTTATTTAATAATGGTGATGGAACGTTCCATCCATATATAGATTATGCGACTGGAGATGAGCCCCGTTCTGTATTTTCTTCAGATTTAGATGGTGATGGGAATATGGATTTAGCTATAGCAAATTCCAGTTCTAATAACATTTCTATATTAATCAATGATGGTAATGGATCATTTATTACAAAAACAGATTATATTTCGGGAAATGGTCCTCATTCAATATTCTCATCAGATTTGGATAGTGATGGAGATATTGACTTATCAGTAGCAAATTATATTTCAAATACTATTTCTGTTTTCTTAAATAACGGGAATGGAATATTTCAAACTAAAACTGATTATGCAACCGGAGGTCAACCTCGTTCTATTATTTCTTCTGATCTGGATAATGACGGAGATATGGATCTGGCAGTTGCCAAATCTGTAACTGACAATGTATCTGTTTTATTGAATAATGGAAACGGATTATTTGGTCCAAAAACCGACTACACGGCAGGTTCAAGTCCATGGTCTGTTTTTTCGTCAGATTTGAATGGCGATGGTAATATGGATTTAGCTGTGGCTAATTCGACATCAAGTAATGTTTCGGTATTATTGGGTAATGGTGATGGCACATTTGATGGGAAGATCGACTATACGGTTGGAAGTTCACCCCGTTATGTTTTTTCTTCAGATTTAAATGGCGATGGATATCTGGATTTAATGTTAACTAACCAAACTTCCCACAGCATAAGTGCATTACTTAACAATGGCGATGGTACATTTCAACCAAAAATTGATTACTTAATGGATGATGATCTCTGGTCTCTATATCCTTCAGATTTAGATGGCGATGGGGATATGGATTTAGCTGTTGGAAATTACTATTACTATACTGATTATATTTCTATTTTACTCAATCGAAATAAAAAAACTGATATAACTCTTTCCTTAGATACTATTAATTTTGGTAACGTTGACAAAGACAGTACTAAAAATATTCAATTTATTATTTATAACTATGGGATCGACAGTACACTTAATATCTCGAATATTATTTCTTCTAGTTCAGTATTTGTACTTAACACTACTTCTGCTTCCATTTTACCTGAAGATAGTTTATTAATTAATATAAGTTTCTCACCTTCCTGTTGTAATTCATACAACGACAGCCTTACGATTTACAGCAACGATCCAAATAAACCTCAGGTAAAAATATATATATCTGGAGAGTGTATTGATACTGTTCCCCCTTCTCCTCCCCAAAACTTTACTGCCACAAAAGGTGATGAACAAATTATACTCCAATGGTCACTCAACAGTGAAACTGATTTAGATAAATATAATATTTTCCGGGATGGAATTTTACATGATAGCATTATTGCAACTGGATTTGATGACACATTATATACCGACAGTAACTTAACCAATTACCAAACTTATGAATATTACATAACTGCTGTCGATTCATCTGGCAATGAAAGTCAGCCAAGCGATACGGTTTCGGTATTCCC
>JAFGOZ010000508.1 GCA_016926235.1 Bacteroidales bacterium
AAAGGGGGGAGAAAAAAATAAAAAAACCGCTCAAAAAGAGCGGTTAAATTTGATTGAGACTGAGAAAGTCTCGTTGTGTCGGGGTGATCCGACTCGAACGGACGACCACTTGCACCCCATGCAAGTACGCTAGCCAACTGCGCCACACCCCGATTTTGCCATGCAAATTTAATGATAAACCTGAATATTAAAAATAATTTTTCAGGGCATTTACGTTTCCTCAATTTTTTGCTAATATTAAAATACTCCTTATTTTTATTTAGCTTGTATCATCAATAATAACACGACAATAGCCAGCCAGGTCGCAACTTACAAAGAAGAACCATTGACTTTTTATCTATCAACAAACAGGCAAAATCGGCTCAATCAGGGTCTCTGGTTTTTAGGAATAGATATATCTTGAAAACGATTTTAAGTTCTTCATGAAAAGTAGCACAACCCAATGGCTCGTGACATACAGGGAGTTTTTAAAAGCAATTGTTTAGCTTCTATCCAAATTTGAAAAACAAAATCATTTCTCAAATAAATGTGTAAATTTTGAAAGAATTAAAAATTTACTAAATTTGACAATAGTCGGAATTGCTTTAAAAGTTAATGATTTTAATATCCCAGAGCAATAAAATGAATTTAAAGATAAACCCACAATTAAAAATTATTATTATGAAACGAATAGGCATTACTTTACTTGGTTTGCTTTTTATAAGCGCAATGTATTCTCAAAAACCTAATACAAAAGATATATTATTTTTATATACGCAACCACCTTCTAAACCTCTAAATGATAATATAAACACTTTTTTCCCAAAAGTAACCAACACGGGTTCGAGTGATTTAGTTCTTCCTGACAATATTAGTTCTACAATTAACCTAATAGGATATGTAAAAGCCTCGTCAGAAAAAAGTAGTGATATTTCAATCCATTTTAAAATCAACTCAATAACTAATGTCTCTACTACTGAGGATGTAAAATATAAACAGAAAATGAAAGACGGAACAACGGTTGAAAAAACCGGCGGAATATTCAAAATAACTGCAAAACTAAGTTATGGCTATGCTGTTGAAGATTTAAAGAATAAAAAAACCATTTCTTCCATAGAAAATAAAACCGTAGAGAAAACATATTCATCCTCTCAATATCCCTCCCCTAATGAGGCTACAGAGGCCATGAAAAGATTAGGCCCTGAGAAGGTAAAAGAACTTCATCTTGAATTGATATACCAGGAATTAAATATTATTAATGTGAAGATTAATGATGACTATGGTTATCCTAAAGAAAGAATTTTATTCCCTATTGCAAGAGGAAAAGGAAAGGATCTTGATTATTCGGATCTGGAAAATACATTTAATACACTGGAAAAAACCTCGGAATTATATAATGCCGAAGGGCTGACAAGCGACATAAAAGAGACTTTTAATCAATGTTTAATTGTATGGGATAAAGCAATTGGTGAATATGTTCCAAATTCAAAAAAAGCAAGAATAGGTGATAAAATTATCGCTGAATTATATTTCAATAAGGCTTGTATATATTTTTTGTTAAATGACTGGGAAAATAGTTATGGTAGTTTGTCAAAATCGACAAGTTATGATGGGCCTAAATATATGATCGAAAATTTTACAGAAAGAATTAAAAATCAGGAAGAACGTTATAAATTGAGCTCATCATCCCTTTCCCCTGAAAGAGTTAAAGAAATTCAAACCCTTAACCATAGTATAATCTATGATTTATTTGTTAATTATGAGTTAACTGAAAAAAATGGTAATCTCGCTACTATTATCGATTTCTTTCCTGCCTTAACTGATGATAAATACAAGAGCGTTAAATTGAACTCAAATGTCGGTGGAGATGATCAGGTTTGTAATTTTATATTCAACGATAATGGCAATATTGAAAAATTTATTTATGAAATAAATGGCAAATATGCCCAGTACGATTTTATTTATGAAGGGAGTTTATTAACCGGTATTAACATTGCCGGAAAGCCAAAAGTAAGTTTTGCATATAGCAGAACGGGACAACTCATTTCAATTACCCGGGAAAAAAATGGTGCATCCTTCGTTTATAATTTTGACTATATAAAAGGAGAAAACAAAGCAAATATTAAATTAATTGTGATACAAGAAGAAAAGGCACGTGCAAGTACTCAAAATTATTATGTTACCTGGGATACCGGATTTAAAATAGAATCCTACTGTTTTGATGTATATTGTAATGATAATCTAAAATACAACTCAAAAGGTGATTTATTATCTTTTTCTTTTACAAATGTTAGTGCGGATAACAACGATTCAGCCTGGGACTATAGCAAAGTAGATGCTAAACAAAACTGGACTGAAAGAAATTCTGAGGACATCGTATTTACCAGGATGATTGAATATAAATAAAATAGAAGCAAATACGGCATAAAAGCAAAGCGGGGATACTTTTGCCCTTTTGCTTTTGCTTTTGTATTTTGCCTATGAGTACATAGTTGATCCGGTTTACATACAACATCTTCAAAAAACATCGACTACCTTCAAACAAAGATATAAACACAATGCATAAAACGAACTTTTAAGACTCCAAACGAGGTTAATCTTTGATACACCGAATAGAATAACCCATATTTTTATTGTCGCTTCTATTAACTCCGAAAATTGAAACAGCTCTTGCTAACCATCTACTGCTGGGCATTAATTCATTATTTTCCTCTTTGAGGGACCACCAAACAGCTGCATCTCCAAAACCTCCATCGTAAGCACCAGCTGCAATAGCTGAAAAACCAGTACTATCATTTGATTCCATATCATATCCCACATTTCCATCATTATAATAAGATTCCATCCAGTTGGTTTTAGATGCAAGAGCTTTTGCAGGAGCATGATAATTATGTGTGATAAATTCATTTAACAAATCCCATTCATCCGCTGAGGGTACATGCCAACCAGCAGGACACACATTTTTATATTCAATGACATACCAGTTATAAAACAACCCGAGAGGTTCCGAAATAACTTCATCATTATTAAAATAACAATATGCTGGAGTTGTTGCAGATTCAAATTCAAAAGCATTAGTAATTAGTGGGATAGATGTGCCATCATTAAATTTAGTAGTTTTTAGATTTTCAGCCATCCAGGTTTGAGCACCAATTTCTATTGTTTTGTAAGTATTGTTATCAATATCTTTTATTTGACCATAGATTAAGTCAGAATTAAACTCAACTGCATCTATTTTAAATCGTTTAGTAGTAAATGTAACTAAGTTTGAATATACCGTATCAAAGTTATTGATAGTGTAGGCGCAACGAATATTATACTTTGTATTATTTTCAAGCTCCCAAATAAAACATTCAAAATCAATTATTCCTAATGTATCCTTCAATATCTGAATAGCTCCAAATCCATCCAAATAAACATGTCTGTTTATACTATTCCCAGAGCTTGGTTTATCAGATATATCACTACAATAAATATCATCCAACACAAAAGATGAATTATTATTATGTTCGAATGTGCCTTTGCAAACAGCATAGGTATATCCAAAATCCTCAATATCATATAGAATAACGCGAGATGTCACATCACCTGGATTTTCTTTGCCGTCATCTTTATCACAACTATTAAATATGGTAAAAATTATACCTAATGGTATTAATGTGAAAATCCAAAATCCGTTTTTCCTTTTCATTTCATTTTAAATTAATGTTTATACTTTCATATTTTTTTCCCTATGAACACCAAAACGTTAATTCTAAAGTTTAGTGATGCCATGCCTCTCAAAAACTTACTGCTAAATATAAGGCTAATGTAACATTTTGTACTTAATTTTCAAAACTATGTACCGGCATAACCCTTCAGGGAGCAGTTAAATGCCCCGAATATATGTAAGTAAAGAGTCTAAAGACTACTCCCAATGTGGAATACAAGCTAAAAGAAAGGGACTGTCTAAAAAATCCAATTCAAATGATTTACCCACTAAAACACTAAGTCTCAAATATTCTCAAAGGGCGTATTTCTAAGATGCTATTTTAGTGATACCACTGCGTTTTCAAAGGCTTTTGTGGTGATTTTTGGACTTTTAGACAACTCGTTACAATAATTTATTTTAGAATCCTTTCATTCATTATTTGCAATTTTTATTATAATCTTCAATTGCAATCAAGCGCACTTGTTCACGAAAAACAGAATTAATAAATGCTGTATTAAGACCAGAGCTTTCCTCTTCAGACCCAACTACCTTATATTCACCTTTGGATTGTTTTTCAACTACTATTGGAAAATCCAACATTTCTTTTTCTATATTTATATCATTTACAAATATTAATTTACCGTTTTTGGTTTAAGTTATATCCCTGATTGGAATTGCCAGGGGCTGGAAACCATTTATCATTTGTATAAGCCAGACCGGTCTTTTTTATGTAACGTTCTATTTCTCCTCCATTTTCATATTTTACACCGGTAACAACCCCTTCATCTTTTATTTATTTCTCAAATTGACTAAAGATCATTGTTGAGACACTTAAAACTAAAATTGAGCAAATAAACATTCTTTTCATGGTTTTTTCATTAAAATCAGACTTCCTACTATTTAATACATATTTTTTCCCCTGCAATTTGCATTAACATCCAAATAAGCGAAAATATTCGTTCATCTCCTCTATACCCAAAATCCCTGCAATCCCTGCAAATATTTTTTTTTCAAGAGATTCTGCATTATTCATCCTTTTTTATCATTGCACCGAACTCCTAAAATCTTTCAACTCAACTTTACCGCCAATGTGTTTTAAATCTTCCCGACACATATTTAAATTCAAGAATTGCCATTGGTTTTTATTTAAAATTTCAATAGCCAGGAGTTCATTCACTTTCTATGCCAACTGACAGATACGGCTAGTTCTTTCCCCTTTATTCGTTTAACTTTCCCCTTATACCTTTTACCTATAAATAACATAAGCTAAGGGATAATAACTAATAACCAGTAGTATCATCGCATTAACAACACTTTAGCTTTTTTATTATTTACCAGCTGATCCATCCCGAAAGTTGATAATATAAAATGAACACTTATCACGGTCAGGGAAATCCATTCGGCAACCAACAGGGATATAACATGAAATATAGCTAAGGGTAATGAAGCAATAGTAAGTATAGCCATTATTATACTTATTATTTTATCTTTATCCTTATGGAAAAAAGCTGTAACTAAGGCGTTGCCTATAAAGAATATCCCTGCAAAAACAAAGTGGGCAACCCTGCTTATACAGCAGTGCGTTAAATGTTGCTTGCACGGATCAATACAACAATTACAACATGGAAAGACAATTACACCAAGCAGGCTCAAGCCCAGTAGTACATTATACCATTGTCCATTTTCACTGATATGCATATATTTTTGATTATTGAAATAAACAGCGCCATTAAATATAAATAGCATAGCAGCAATGCTCAGCAGCATGCCAAACACGTAACTATTATTCATAAGAGCATACTGGCTTATACTGGGCCTGAACGGATGAGGGAAACCGCCATCGGTCAACCATAGGATAAAAGGAATAAGGACGCAGAAGGCAGCAATAGATCGTTCAAATAATCTAAAAGTGTATAATGGGTCTGCCAGCCGGCTTTGAATGGTGTTAATGAGTTTCATAATTCTGATATTTTATGTTTATACAGTTAGTTTTTTAAATATTACCACTAAAAAAGCCTGTTTTTAAAAAGGCGTACACTATATCCATAATAATACTCGTCAAAATTGATGATAGCTTTACTTTCCTTATGATTGAGGGTACATTTCCAACATCTATCGGGGCCTCCAAAAAATGTCCTGGACCAAAAGTTGGCATGTTCACCCAGTTTATAATAGCCTGACGTTGCACCAAAAAAGCCTGCCGGCAAGGCTGTAAAACCACTTTCGTTTGTTGCTCCTTTGTTGGGACTATTCCAGAGTTTTGTTTCCACATCCTTCATTTTACCTCCTGCTACATCTTCACCTCCCAAATGATCTATTAACTTCTGCCATTCTTTTTTGGTTGGAAGATGCCAGCCTTTTATTCCATGTGCAACTATTCTTGCTCTACTCTGATCGTACAAATACCCGTAGGTTTTCACATTATCATTTTTATTATCATAGGCCCAGCAACTATCATCCAACTTGTAGGCAAGGTTTTCTGCCATTACTATTTGTTTCCCGATCTTTACTACACGATATACTTTCCCGTCCCGGGGATCTTTCATTGTTCCTGATTCTGGTGACATATTGTTTATACGATTACTTAAAAGGATTAAAAGTATAAAAAGCAAAAAAAGAGTTATTTCAGCGATAATAATATAATTCATATTTGCCGGCAATGTTGTTTCCAGTATTTTTTCATTCAGCTCAATAGCACTTGAACGGACCAATTTAACACTCCCGATAAAATTAATCAAGTCAAATATAATAAAACCGCATGCTACAAGAGTAATGATCCAATATCCAATCTTTTTTTGCATCAATACCAATATTACACCAGACAGCATAAGTATTGCAGGCAATGAGGCTCTCAGATATACACCAGGGCCAATTGATTCATAGTGCTTTGATAAAGTGATCAATGTAAAACAGCCGGATAAAAGAAGAGCTGTTATTGATAGTATAATTCTGAGTGCTTTTAATTTGTTCATTTTGGTGTGTTTAATATTGTAAATACTTAATAGCAAAACTACATTCCTGCTCCTGTCCCCGCCCATTCTTTAAAAGAACAATTTACAACATTTCTGTTTAACCGGCAATAACGTCATCACTATTTTATTTATGTAAAATAATTGGAATCAAGTATGTGTGGATGTACCGGTTACAATTAGTAGTACATTTTTCCTTGCCCGCTATAAGGGAAAAAAATAAGTAATAATATTGGTGAATTATGCCTTATCAGCTTTCAACATCAAGAAAAACTAATTTGCATGATTAAGATATGTTGATATGAATAAAATTATTATATTAGATATTATTTTTGAACCAGATAAGGCTCATATAATATAAACTACAGCTTATGAAAACTCACATTTCTACGTTATATAGATTAATTTTCCTATTGATACTAACTTTGGGATTTTTAAATTCTTCTTGTAAAAAAGAGAAAGAAAAAGAATTTTGTGAAGATCCATGTAATATAGTCAGTTATAATTATGGTTCATGGGAAGCAAAATCTGTGAGTTGTATGGGTACATTAAACAGATCCTCCTGTGAAGAAAGAGACTACTTCGGCCGATGTACAGAAATCACATTTACATATGAAAGGGGTAGTATACATATTGAGGTAACCAATTTTAATAATAACGGGCAACCAATTTCTTTTAAACTTACCGTAAAATGGGATTCGGAGACATATATAAGAACGGTAAGGGATGTCTCATATTTAAATGGAGAACAAGTAAGTGCTGATTGTAATTAATCCATTCCCAATAGTAACATTAGTGATTCAATGGAATCAGATGTTATACCATATGCGCAAATAACAATTTTTTCTCAAAAATCAGATTATAGGGTATAATAAGAACAAAATTACAGGTCATTTTCTTTTATCATTTATATTTTGCAGGCTTTATCTATTAACATAAAACCGATTCATTATGAAGAAACCTGACTTTAAGGTGATAAATGCCTCAACAATTTATCGAAAGATTATTTTTTTACTCATTTTTAATCTTTTGGCACTATCGTGTTTCTCACAGGTAGCTATGACATGGACAGGAGCTATTAGTACAGATGCAAACGATACGAACAACTGGAGCCCTAAAGTTGATTTTAGAAATAACAATTTAACGATTCCACGCATCAGTGCAGTCCCATTTCAACCTGTTTTTTCAGATAGTACCAATGCCACAATTGCAAGTGTTACCACATTTGATACTTCATCTTTTACTGTCTCAATGACAAAAAATGCTGTACTAACAGTTAACAATAATAATTGGTGGGTTGAGGGAAAGATTAACGTTACTTCCGGAAAACTAAAAGTACGTAATAGCAGATCCTTATACCTGGACAATTACAGAGACACATTAAATATATCAGGTACAGGCATTGTCGAATGTAATTTATTTTTACTTGTTGGTGTAAGTGGTTTAAATGATGGCGGACGTATTAATATTTCAGGTGATGGCCAGTTAAATTCACTAAATTATATTCCTGACCGGTTTTGTACATCCGATCTAAACAGAAGTGTTATCTCTATAACAGATAATGGTAAAATGACAGTACCTGGTAACTGGTTTACTTCTGGTTCAAAAACCATTCCTCAATTAATTGCCACAAACCAGTTAAGAACAACTGCAGGAAGGGAAATTGCAGCAACTTACGATGCAGGTCTCAACAAAACTACCGTATATTCGAGAGATGCTTCACAACTATATACTACTATTACCGCAAAACAACAAGCAGTTGTGAATACCCCGGCTGAAAATACAATACGACTGGATACCAATACCCGGTATAAAGAAATCGTTTCATTTGAATGGAAATGGACAGCTACATCAGGTAGCGGATACCAATCATTTACACCGGCACAAACAGGTGATACATGTGCCCCGACTTTCCCTCAAACAGGTACAGTTTACCTGGTATGTGTAGGAAAAGATGCTACAAATGACAGCACCTATTCAAACGAAGTGGAATATAACGTGGTATCCAACAGGGTTAGTGTTTCACCCGGAACCTCGCAACTCCTGCAACTCAATCAATCCGGATATCCTTTAACTGTTATTGAAGATAGTATTATTGACAGCAGACAATGGATGATATCTACCACATCAGGATCCGGATTTATAGCTATTCCCGGTAAAACAGACTCTGTTTATGTTCCCGCATTTGATTCAGTTTTTACATATTATGTATTGTGTTCTTCTGTTATAGGAGGAGTAGAATACAGATCGAAAGAAGTTGTATTTGAAGTAGTTGCCAACGGCACTATAAGAGATATTACCTGGACAGGTGAGTATAGTACAGATGCCGATGATATGAGAAACTGGGTACCAATGGCCCATACCTACAAAAATATTCTTCATATAGATTCAACAGGCGTTGATTGTATATTCTCCATTTCAGGTAACACTTCCATAAGGTCTGTGTCTCCGGCTAAAGGAGCAAAATTCATTGTTAATATGGCCAACACCGACACTTTGCACATGGAAATGGAACTTGCATATTATTCTGGCGAGTTTGCTATTGAGAGCGGTGTTGTTACAGCAACCGGCTATACCCGTATTGAGGATCCGAATGCCGTATTTCGTATGACCGGAGGCAAGTACATTTCAGACAATGTATTTTTCCCGGGAAATAAAGATGGTAATAAAGGTGCTCAATTCTACTTATCAGGAAAAGCCGTGTTGGAAGTACCCACTTTCGACAGATGGTGTAATACTGATACGACACAGAGTGTATTTCATTTATCAGACACTGCTACTATTATAATAAATTCAAATTATGTAGATGCATTCATTTACAGGAGGGATGTAAAGGGTCAGTTTCTCACCGGTACAGGTTTCTACGTAAATTATGAATATAATGATGCAGATGTGATCACAACCATATATGTTAGTCTCCCTCCATTGGAATTGGCTAATAATAGTAGTCAAATACTTGGTGTTGATGAAACGGGAAGCGAATTAACTACTGTAAACAAAAAGGATTTTACCTCATTCGAATGGAAGTACTCAACAACAAGTGGCAGTGACTACGCCTCATTCGATCCGGCAGTAACCACTGAAGCTTTCAGCCCTTCATTCCATGCTGCCGACACTTATTATGTAGTTTGTGAAGGAACTAATGGCACCTTAACTGAAACAACAAGCGAAGCTGAGATAATTGTAGTATCGGTAATTATTGCACCTGCAGATACACAACGAATATTTGTTGCAACACCTGGAACTGATTTAACAGTTTCCGAATCCACAACTGCCAGTTCAAGAACATGGAAATATTCTGCTACTTCAGGCTCAGGCTACAGTTTATTCAGTACAGCCCAAAATGATACCGCATTTAGCCCGATATTTGATGCTGCTGGCACATACTATGTGGTTTGTGAAAGTGTATTTGAAACAAAACACATAATAAGTAACGAAGTGGTAATAATTGTTGACGAAGAACAAGGCGTTTCAAATATGTTATTATCCGGTAATATCCGGTTATACCCAAATCCTTCAGCCGGGGAAATAAATATTTACGTGAAGGGATATGACAACTATACTGTAAAGGTAATTGACCTGCAGGGAAAAATTGTTTATGAAAAGAGTTATAAAGGCGTTTCCGGTGCTCAATCATTGAAAATACAGAATAGTGGAGTCTACCAGTTACAAATTATCACAAAAGATGGCATAGTTTCCAGAAAAGTGATAGTTCAGTAACGATAGCTGTTAATAATAAAAGTAAGGGGCTTGCACTAAAAGGTAGCCCCTTTTTTTATATTCAATAACAGGGATCGCATTTTTACTCTTTACAAATCTTTAGCTTCCCTTCAATTGGTTGTTTAAGGTCTTTAAAAAGTATAGGTTGTACTGTTTCTATCCATTACTTAATTAGTTGACCAGGAAAATACCAATAATACAACGAAATCCTAATTATAAGTTGAACCAAAAAAAACATGCCGTCTATCGATTTTAGAAGGCATGTTTCATAAAGAGCAAACACTAATTACTAATACTCCTACTTTTTAATGAAAGTAGATGTATACGTATTAGTTTTTGTAAATACCTGTATAATATATATACCTTGTTTCAGGTCAGAGGTATTAATTACTTTGATATCTTTATTTGAATTAAAGATAGTCTTTCCTGCTACATCTGTAATCTTAACCAATTCAATTGATTGATCACATTCTATATTTAATTGATTAAATACAGGATTAGGATAAATTTTGAGTGATGCAACACTAATATTCTTAACACCAGTTATAGTTATACTTTTGGTAACTTCAGATCCTTGATTATCAAAAGCATCGAATGCTGATACTCCAAATAAATAATCACCCGCAGCCAGTCCCTTAACCACATAGATCAAAGAAGGAGTTGTACCAATCTCAACAGCATCCTGGGTGATTGTATATCCAGCTATACCAAAATTATCACTAGCTGCAAACCATTTTATTGTCAGGCTGTCGCCTGCATATTTCAACGACAAGTTGAAAGGAGCAGTCGGTGCATCAATATCAATTCGAAATTCTACCGTAGCTTCATCAGATGTAAGTCCGGCACTATCCAGAGCAGATACACCAAGGATATAATCACCTGAGTGAAGACCGAAAAGTGTATCAGTTAACGCAAGAACTGTATCATATACAACCTCATTATATGTAAGAATGTAACCAGCTATTCCTGCTGTTGTATCTCCTGGGATAGAAGCATCCCACGATAATATTACAGTATCCTGAGTTTCAGATATGGTTGCAGCCAGGTTAGCAGGAGTTGAAGGTGGGAAACCTTCCGGTACAACAGTGTAACCCATTACAGTGATATCATCCAATGAACATATATTCCACCAGTTGGCAAACCTTATATCCATAGTTTCACCTACTATTTCTGCAGGCAATGGTATTTCTACCCATGACCAGGTTCCCAGGGCCAAAGGACTTGGAAGCAGAGAAGTATCCAGTTGGATCCATTCTCCTCCATCAATGCTTACTTCAACATTTATACCGGCAGTATCAACAGATGATCCACCCCAGTTTCTTTTTCCAAATCCAAATTGTATTGATAGTTGTAAAACGTCAGTAATATCTATATCCACATATTGTAAGGTATCCCAGCTTCCTGAATAAGAAGTAGGCTTGGCCATCATCAATCCCATATTTCCGGATGCGTC
>JAFGOZ010000509.1 GCA_016926235.1 Bacteroidales bacterium
CCACACCTATTCCCTGGTTTCGGGTACGGGAAGCGCAGACAATGCAAGCTTTAATATAAGCGGCAACCAGCTTCGAACCTCAGCTTCATTTAATTACGAGGTAAAATCAAGCTATACCATACGTGTACAAACCAATGACGGGGAATGTACCTATGAAAAACAGTTTACCATTACCGTGAATGATGTTATTGAAATAGCCAGTTTTACTATAAATGCAATAGCGAATACCAGCGTAAATGAGAATGCAGCCTATACCAGTGTCACCCCTGCCCTCTCGGGCGATACCCCGATTGGTAATGTTACCTGGAGCAAAGGAGGGACTGACCAAAGCCTGTTTACTATTAATACATCAACAGGAGTGGTACAGATGGTTGCACGTAACTATGAATCGCCCGCAGATGCCAATGCGGATAATGTATACGAAATATCCGTCACTGCTACCGATGAAGACGGGAACTACGACAGTGAGGACTGGACCGTTACCGTGAATAACGTGTCTGAACCCGCTACATTTACTATCAATGCTATTGCTGATGTATCACTGGCAGAAAACCTGCCTTATACAAGTGTTACCCCGGCTATTACCGGCACACCTAATGGTTCAATAACCTATTCGAAAGAAGGCGCTGATGAAGCAGATTTTACAATTAACCCGACAACCGGTGTGATACAAATGGTTGCCCGCGATTACGAGGCCCCTGTAGATGCTAATACGGATAATGTATACGAGGTTACTCTCCGCGTAACCGATGATGACGGCAATACCGATACGGAAGGCTGGACGGTGACCATCACAGATGTGTCTGAAACAGCTACTTTCTCCATCAATACGATTCCAAATAGCAGTGTGAATGAAAATGCCACTTACACAAGCCCTACACCATCTATTTCCGGAAGCCCTTCCGGCTCCGTTACCTATACCATTGAAGGCGCTGATGCTGCCCGGTTTAGTGTTAACGGGACATCCGGCGTGGTAACCTTATCTCCAAAAGATTATGAAGTGCCGGTGGATGCCAACACGGATAATGTGTATGAAGTAACACTCAGGGCTACAGATGGTGATGCCAACTCTGCCACTACCTCGTGGACTGTTACCGTAAATGATGTGGTTGAAACAGCCTCATTTACAATAAATGCTATTTCCAATGTATCACATCCTGAAAACTCTACCTATAACAGTGTAACACCTGCCCTCTCAGGTGATACACCTATAGGCAATGTCACCTGGTCCATAGAGGGCGCTGATGCCGGACAATTCAGTGTGAATACCTCAACGGGTACCGTAACTTTATCTCCAAAAGATTATGAAGCCCCGGCTGATGCCAATACCGATAATGTATACGAAATAACCCTGAGGGCAACCGATGATGACGGAAACACCGACACCGAATACTGGACAGTAACCATTACCGATGTGGCCGATGGTAAACCTGAGATCGTATGCGTGATGGACCTTTCGTATAGTATGAACAGGGACTTTGATGATAATAATACATCCGATCCCGATGCCGTAAAATTAAAGCTTGCCAAATCAGCCCTCAACAGCTTTCTGGATCTGCTGACAGAATTTAATTATAATAATGCGATGGTTGGTTTGTCACGCTTCCCCAACTCACCCCAGATGGGTTGTGATGCCGGTAGTATAGAGTTGCTTCAGAACTTTACATCAACCTATAATACCAGCCTTCAAACTACCGTAACACTCCTGGTTGCCGATGGAAACAGCACTCCTCTCCTGGAGGGTATAACGTTTGCTTCGGGTATGTTTTCTTCCAGCGTTACAAATAAGGTAATTGCTTTATTAAGTGACGGAAGACATAACTGTTCAACCTTCAGCAATGCAGACCTGACGACATTATCCACCGATCTCACTAACAACGGTATTAAACTATACACGTTAGGTTTTGGTAACAACTCCATTGTTCCGAATGACGTGCTCAATGCCCTTGCAACACCTACCGGGGGAGTCCATTACAATATTGCATCCACTTCCGGTAAGTCAGGTCCGGCATTTAATCCGGCCAGTCCTGCTGCCTGGGCCCCTGCCAACTCATTGAAGGCAGCCTATGCCAACATTATCATCAGTGGCCTGGGCCTCTCATCTTCGGCCGATCCCTATGGAATAATTGACCAGGGAAAGGAAGAACATGTTTACGTACCCATTACCAAATATGATAAAACCGTATGCTTCTTTGTAAGCTGGGAAACTTTCCAGAATAACAACCTGAACTTACGCCTCTACAAACCTGATGGTTCAGAATTGTCCTTGCGGGAAGCGGGAGTTTCTGTAATTCATAAGGAAAGCTATTCTATCATCACCTTACATGAGAACCTGCTGGTACAAAAAGGCATGCGCGGAGTTTGGCAACTGGTTATTGATGCCGCAAATTCAGTAAATGACAGGGAATACTATCAATACACCATAATAAACGAATCGAGAGATATTGAGCTTAACACATGGTTTGATAAGGAGAAGTACTATACCGGTGACAACATGAAGATATATATGGAATTGTTGCTTGAAAACAACAGGCAGAAGCCTCTGAGTAAGACATTCATTTATGGAACACGTCCCGAAGAAGGGCTTGGGAACTGGTTAAGCAGCCGTGAAGTTACCATTGAGCAATTACGTAACGCACAGGCGCTGGTACTGAATAAACAGATCCGGTTAAAACCGCCGGCAACACACCGGTCAATGGCCAAATGGGACAGCCTGACGCAACATAATGTGATAGCCTTGCAGAAGAGCTTCATGGTCCAGAACGCAGATCCTATTCAATTAAAGGCATTGGTGCTGATGAATGAATATAAGATGCAACTGCCGCGTCAGGTTAAAATTGAAGGATTAAAATTCAACGATGAAGGAAGAGAAGGTGATGAAAAAGCCGGTGACGGTATTTACACTGCCTCCATAACTTCATTGCCCAAGGCAGGAAGTTATGAATTTTATATGTCTGTAAACGACACCAGCAAAGGAGTGCAAATACAACGTGAAGGCCACCTGCAAACCTGGGTGAATGTAAAGATAAACGTAGAGAAATTCATTGGAAAGGTTGAAAAGTACATGGCAGCTCCCGATGGAAGGACCATGTATATGATCACACTCAGCCTGCAGGATGTAAATGGCAACATACCATCACCTGAAGCCCTGAGGACTATTGAGCTGATGGCTAAAGGAGGTGAACTGGCCGGAGGGATCATATCCAATCCGGATGGCACCTACACCCAGAAGATTTTGCTGGATAAAGACACTAAGCTTAGCAAGGTTAGCTTAAGTATTAAAGCAGATGGACAGGAAGGCAGCCAGAAGCTGGCTCAAAGCCCGGTTCCATGGAAGATCATCATTATCATTCTAATCATCCTGCTGCTTATCATTTTGGGATTGTTGAAGAAGAAGAAATAGGAAAATAAATTTATGGGTGACTGATCCGGGGCTTCGGCTCCGCTCAGCCACCTTTGTTTTTAACTGAAATCAAATGAAGAAAATAGACCCCAATCAGTGACCTAAGTATACGTGTCAATATCAAAAAACGTAAGCTAAGGTGGCTGAGCGGAGCCGATTCTCTTTAATTGACTTATATGCAGAAATAAAGGTGGCTGAGCGGAGCCGATTCCCTTTAATTTACTTATGTGCAGAAACAAAGGTCACTGAGCGGAGCCGAAGTGACCGTATTAATGAATAGTCGAAGTCCCGGCATACCAGTTATCATTATTAAATAAGAATCTTAAAAGATTCATGAATAATTTGTACATTTGAAGAAACACTTTCATTATGATTACTGATAAACAAAAAAGACAACAAATATTAAGAAAAATATACCGGATCCCTTCAGAAAAGTTAAATGAATTGGATGATTTTATTTCCATGTTAGAAAATAATACGGATAACAAATCTAAAATTTCATCCTATGCAGGAGCTTGGAAAAACATGGATGATTCAGTTATGAATGACCTGACAGAAAACCTGATCAAAAATCGAAAAAAAAATAAAAGAAGGATAGATGAAAAGAGTTCTAATTGATACAGACATTCTATCCTACTATTTCAAAGGAGATAAAACTGTTGTTGAAAATTTTAAATTGTACCTGCAACATTTTGACCTGATAGAGATAAGTCTGATAACCTATTATGAGATAGTTAGTGGATTATTAGCTAAAAATGCGCTTGTACAGCTGGCTATTTTTGATTAATTTGCCAGTGAGAGTCTTATTTTACCAATAACTGAAAAGTCCGCTAGAATATCCTCTGAATTATATTCCAAATTAAAGCAAAGTGGCACATTGATAGACGATATTGATTTGTTAATCGCAGGAATAGCAATCGAAAATGATATGACCCTGGTAACAAATAACGAAAGTCATTTTAAACGTATTCCCGGGTTAAATATTAAGAACTGGAAAAAGAACCGCTAAGAGAATTTTAAAGATATGCAATCCGGGGCTTCGGCTCCGCTCACAAAAACGGTCACTTCGACTCCGCTCAGTGACCTTACGTGTCCATATCAAATTAATCTTAAGCGAAGGTGGCTGAGCGACTCGTGCTGAGCGCAGTCAAAGCAAGTCGATCCTCTTCAATTTAATGTTTTCGTTTTCTTAATCTGATTTCTCTGTACTCGAATAATTCATCTGTAGAAATACATTTTTTTATCCCTTTTTTTATCAATCCTTTTCTTAAACTTTTATCTCCTGTCCATATCTTAATTCTTAAAAAACTTGAAAACGCTATATACGGAGTATCTTTAGGATCAATATCATACATAATCTTCTCTGCAATAATCCAATAATTTTCAGGCACTTGTCCTTCTGAGATAAAAGTAATATGTTTAAAAACCTGAAATTGGATTTTTTTTAGCTCCTGAAAATCCAGTTTAGTCAGCAACATCAATTTTGCATGGTATTTTTCAATTTCCTCCATCATATATTTTGGAGCAATAAACTCAATAATTCCTTTTGAGTTAAGAAGGAGATCACCTATTTTCCCATTGGTATTTAAGATGGCGCTAAATATAATATTAGCATCAACAATTACTTTCACCTGATATATTTGTCACGGTTTTCTTTCCACCAGTTTGTATCTAACTCATCAGCCAGAAAATCTGCATCCTTTTGTGTTGCTTTAAACTTAGAAGTTGCTTCTAAATATTGGATATAATCCATGATCCTTTGAATACCATAAGAATCAACTTTAGATGATATTTTAATTAATATTTGATTGGCTTTTCTTTCAACTATCATAACTTAAATTTTATGCAAATATACAAAAATAATTTATCTCTTATCTCTGCATAAAAACTAAACCCTTGCAATAATCATGTACAAAAACCCCAACGGGGTAGTTTTAGATAACAGGAACATCCGTTTTACTAAGTCTATATTTAATATAAATTCACCCCGTCGGGATTTCAAATAAAAAACTTTTCACCCAAACCCTTGCAATAATCCTTTGACATTCATTATATTTACATAATAAAACAGTAACCGTTACCCTGAATTGGTATGAAAACCCAACCACTAGCCCGGTTCCCTTATCGTAATGCTTCGATATTCGACATTCGGTGTTTATTATTTATTATTCATTATTTATTCATTATTTTCCCCACCCCCCCTGGCTGCATCTCTCCGCCAGCTGGCGGAAGAACACCCGTTGAAGCTTATCTGCAAAATTTATACAGATTATACTCTTCTTTATGCTTTCTCATACCTGTCAAAAACCGCACTATCCTCACCACGAAGCACATCTCCCCTTCCTTGCCCGCAGGGAAGGGGCAGGGGGATGGGTATCAAATATTACTCTTCACACTAGCCCGGTTCCCTTATCATACTTCGATATTCAACAATCGACAGGAGATATTACTTATAGTGAGTTCACCTACTTCATTTCTTCAGTTCGATATTCATTTTTCATTACCAATTGCCCCCCCTATAATCCCCCCAAGGGGGATACAAGCGCTTAGTAAGGCAAAGTTCAAAATTTTAAGTTTAATGCAAAACCTCACCAAGCGCATGTCCACGCTTGAGCGTGGTGTCCGTCGGCTGACGGACGGAGGGGGAAACTTCATCATTCAAAATTCGATATTCATTATTCATTATTCATCCCTCCTCCTTTCCCCTCTGCCCGCATCTCTCCGCCAGCTGGCGGAAGAACGCTCGTTTGGGCTTATTTGCAAAACGAACTACAAAAGATTAAAACCTGGCAGCTACCTGTTAACAAGCACGAACCCAAAGTCCCCTTCAGGGGATATAGGGGTAAAAAACCACAAACCCAATGTCCCACATAACACCCCCCTCTGCCTGTCGGCATCTCCCCCAGGGGAGAAAGCTCGTTTGAGATTATATGCAAAATTTATACGATCGATTCTCATTTATAATCTTTCGTACACATTTCAACACAGGCAGTGTCCTCACCACGAAGCACATCTCCCCTTCCTTGCCCGCAGGGAAGGGGCAGGGGGATGGGTATCCCACTACTCACACCCCATCATTCCAATATTCCATTAATCCATTAATCCAACAAGCATTATGAAAACCCTGACCATACTACTAATCTCCACCATAGCATTCCAATCTGCTTACACCCAGTTTACAAAATCAGGTATTTACCTTGTTGGTACCTACAGCTCTGCTGTTAGCTGGGTAGACATAGACGGAGACGGAGATTTGGATTTATCTGTATCAGGTGATAAAAAAGCATCTTCTACAGGTCAGGGATTTCTGTATATAATGGAAAGCAATACCAAAACAGATAGTATTTCTATTAAACCCATGGAGCTTGGTGATATGACCTGGAGCGATTTTAATAATGACGGGATACCCGACTTACTATATGCAGGTGAAGCTACCGGATTATCAGCAGGCATTGACACCTTTCATATATCAGGCAGTATTACCTATGGTTCTTATAACGCTGGTTTTACACCAATGAATAATGCTTCGGTTGATTGGGGAGACTATGATAATGACGGGGATTACGATGTATTGATAGCAGGGATAGATGCTACCGGAAATATTATCACAACACTTTACCGGAATGATGATGGATTGTTTGAGGATATAGGAGCCGGATTACCTGGTATTATTGAAGGGAAGGTTCAGTTTATCGATTATGACCTGGACCAGGATCTGGATATTTTTATCTGCGGATTGGAATGCGAATAAATATTCCCGATTATGGAAAAATAACAATGGATCGTATTCCATAACGAATAACTATTTTGTAGACTTAGAATACAGCCAGTTTGACTGGCAGGATTTTAATGGTGACGGATACCCCGATTTGTTATTGGAGGGATCAAATGGATTAAAAGAATGTGGATTTCTATATATCAATTCGAAAGACAAACCCTTTTATTTATCTGACACAATCATACCGGGTTCACAGAAAGGCAGTATAGGTTTTGGGGATGTAGATAATGATGGTGACCTGGATGCATTTGTATCAGGCAGTAAATATTATCCTTCACTGAATCCTTATGTTATTTACACAAATACAGGGAGTGATTCACTGATACCGGAATCTTTTACTGTGGATATACATACTATCAGTGATTTCCAATTCGGAGACTATGATAATGATAACGATCTGGATTTTATAATAAACGGTAAAACAGAACCTGGCTATAATGCCTTCACCTATATATACCAAAACACCCGATCCCCCAACACCCCACCCAATCCTCCGGCAAACATCTACTCCAATGTACAGGGCACAACCGTTTACTTAAGCTGGGACACTGCATCAGACAATAACACTCCGACCCCCATAAAATCCCTGACCTACAATATTTATGTAGGCACCACCAGCCAGGGCACAGATATTGTCTCCCCGCTTGCCAGTATACCTGGCGGTTTCCGTAAAATTGCCCGCCCGGGTTACATACAGGACACTGCCTGGACCCTGAAAAACCTGGAAGCAGGAACCTACTACTGGGGAGTGCAGGCTATTGATAATGCGTTGGGAACATCAGCTTTTTCAATAGAAGACACATTCATAATTAAGGATCGTTTTACTGAAAGCTCTTTCTCTGAAGATCCACCTGTAAGTTCACCAGCCATGTTCTTTGATTGTGACCATGATAATGATTTTGATATGGTTCTGAATGGTTTTGATAATTTCTTCATTGCTTCATATGAAAATGGATTTGATTCAAGCAATTATAATCTGATTTTTTACGAGACATTCAACCCAATAAGAACAATTACTCCTAATGACTATAATAACGATAATTTAATCGACATTTCAGTCTCAGGGGATTATACCGATAATAGCAGTATTTTTGAAACAAGTATTGCCCTATTTAAATATAACAGCCCTTATAACTATACAAAACAAGACAGCTTAATACAAGATATGTTTTACGACTATGTAATTTGGGCTGATTTTAATAATGATGGGTTGCAGGATTTTATCACATCAGGTTTGAACTTGGATACAATCCCTAAAACAGTTATATATCAAAATAGCGGAAATGGAATTTTCATTAAAATTGACAATACCATAAGGGGATTTAATGAAAGTGGTGCTGTGGCTGCTGACTTCGACAACGATATGGATATTGATATTATTATTTACGGTAAAGATTCATTAGATAATCCAAATACATATCTCTATAGAAATGAAGGAGAGTTTAATTTCAGCGAACAAGAAATACAAAATAATAAACTATTCAGATCCCAACCATATTTTGGAATTTATTCCGGTGATTTCGATTTGAATGGCAAAATAGATGTTTATTTGGTTGGGCAAGCAACAAATAGTAATTATTATGTAAAAGTGCTATTAAACAATAATCTTAGTTTCACAGATGCAAATTTACCTATAAAGGCCTGGAAGGAATTTACATCTAATTTCTGGGCAGATTATGATTATGATGGGGATATAGATATATTTTCCACTTCAACAGGTAATAGTCCAGATGAAACGAGACTTTACATTAACAATAATCAACAACTCGAAGAAAAAATTTATAGTCTCAGTGCACTTAATAAGTTGCTTCAACCTTTTATAGCGGTCAACCTTGATAATCAAAACGGCCTGGATTTTCTCATGAAAAAAGATGCTGGCAACTACATCCAGTTCTTTGACAATTACGCCCAGTTCAACAAACAAACAACTGCCCCTGCCAACCTGCATGCTGCTATGGACAGCCTGGATGTGGTATTTAGCTGGGATAAGCTGCCGGATTGCCCTGCATGTACCTATAACATACGCGTGGGTACCAGCCCGGATATGGTTGATATTATGTCTCCCATGGCAGATACTGCTACCGGCTTCCGTTACGTAATAGGACCGGGAAATGCTTACATGAATAGCGGCTGGCGGTTGAAAGGCCTGGAGCCGGAAACTTACTACTGGAGTGTACAAGCTGTAGATGCAGCTAATACAGGCGGTCCCTGGGCTCCGCTGCAATCCTTTGATGTAACCGTAGTAAATGCAGCATTCACGGGAACAACAGTATGTCTGGAAGATACTACTACATTTACGGATGCTTCTGCCACTTCAAAAGGAAGCATTATTGAGTGGAACTGGGATTTTGGAGATGGCACAACATCTGCCCTCCAAAACCCGGTTCATGTTTTCGACTCGGCTAAAACCTATTTAGTAAAACTAACTGCTTATTCTTCCACTTCTGATAGCTCAACAGTTGAGAAAAGTGTAATTGTAAAACCTAAACCGGATGCAAGATTTACTTCTACAACTGTCTGTCAGGGTACACCTACAAAATTTATTAAAACCGGTAAAAACAGCGGTTTAAATATAACCAACTCATTACTGCAATTTGGTGATGGTGAGTCCAGTACCAGTTTGGGTGATACAATAACTCAAGGATATATTAATGTAGGGAGTTTTACTTCTTCACTATTGCTGAATGCTGATAATGGGTGTAGTGATTCATATCAAACTACCGTAAGAGTTGGTGGCTTACCTGATGTTTCAATTACAGATGAAGGTGCGATTTCTCCCATTTGTGTCGGAGATACTGTAAGATTGAGTGTTAAAGATTCATCAGACTTCACGTATGCATGGAAACGCAATGGTGAAGATATCGGAATACACGAAAATATACTGGAAATAACCCGAGAAGATGAATCCGGAGTATATACTGTAAACGTAACAAATACTATTGGTTATTGTATTGCACAATCCTCAACAAAAAATGTAACAGTTAATTCTCTCCCTAATCCGCCTACAATCCAGCCCTCTCAAACTCCTGTAGGTTTCTGCCAGGGTGATAGTATTGTTCTTAGCGTGAACAAGGGTTATGCAGCATATTCCTGGAAGAATGGTAGCGGGGACGATATTAGTGCAGGTAAAAATTATCAGTATGTTGCGAAATCAACAGGTGACTATAGTGTAGAAATCACCAATTCCGATGGATGTTCAGCTATTTCTGCAAATACTATCACCGTTACGGTATATCCCTCTCCTGCAGTTCCCAACCTGGCATTTTCAGGCCAGCAGGGAAAATGCCAGGGAGAGACTTTGCTGAACTGGATTACCAACCCTAACGCAGGTAACCAATACCAATGGTATAGTACCGTGGGAATTATAACTGGTGAAACAGAGGACTCCCTGCTTATTTCTACTGATGGCAATTACTATATCACAGCAACCAGCTCAAATGGATGTGAAAGCAGCAGTGCCATGGTAGAAGCTACTTTTTCACCACGTCCGCTAAGACCGGTACTATCCGAAACAGGAACAGTCTCCAAATGTCCGGATGAACTGATTCCGGTATCGGTAACGAGGATAGAAGGATACAACTACCAATGGTTGCTATACGGAGAGGAATTGCCCGACGCAGACAGCAGTGCCATTTATGCTTTATTGCCGGGGCAATACCGCTGCGAAGTAAGCAACAAGGGATGTACCAACCTGTCAGACTCCCTGATAATAGTATATAAAGAGGCTCCAGCCAAACCCTTATTGGAAGCAGAAGGCCCCAATGTATGGATCATTGGCTGCAGTAACGATACAGCTAAATTTTATCGCTGGTACTATGATGACGTTCTCATAGCAGGTGCTAATAAAGCCTACTACGTGGCCTATCAAAACACTGGTTCTTACATCGTTGAGATCAATACGGGAGGCGAATGCTGGCGAAAATCCGATCCTATAGTAATAGGCAGCGGCACAACCATTAAAGACACCATCCTATTCGGAAAGGTTGTTCTCTTCCCCAACCCTTCAACCGGTGAATTTATCCTGGAAATGGATAACGACATCGAAGGCCCTGTATTAATACGGATCATCAATCTGATGGGTGAGGTAACAGAATCCCGGATAGTTGAAAAATCCGGACGATACCACTCCGAAGCTTTCAATCTTAACCAGCAGGCTGTATACATCGTGTCTATGCAGTATGAGGATAAGATTATTTCACGAAGGATCATGATTATACCTGAGTAATGTAGAATGTAAAATTGATAATGTATAATGATTAACTGCCTTCTCAGCCAATTGGTTGAGAAGACAGAATGAACTAAAATAAAAAAATATCGAATAATGAATTTCGAATATCGAATATCGAATTGAAGACTAAGCAATATATTGATGAATAAAAAATATGATTTAGAAGACAGATTAATCGATTTCACTATAAAAATAAGTGAAATAGTGGAATTATTACCTAATACCAAATTGGCAAACCAGATAGGTGGTCAGTTGATCAGAAGTTACTCATCTCCTGCTTTAAATTATGGTGAAGCTCAAGCAGCAGAATCAACAAATGATTTTATACACAAGTTGAAAATCATTTTGAAAGAACTACGTGAAAGCTTGGTATGTTTGAAAATCATTATTAAAAAACCATTGGTAAAACCAATATCTTTAATTGAATTAACTATGAAAGAGACAAACGAATTAATATCAATATTTGTTGCAAGTGTGAAGACTGCTCAAAAAAATAATAAAAAATGAAGACACCACACATATCACTGAACATATGTTTTAACAAACTTCTTTATTCGATATTCGATATTCGATATTCGATATTTAATAATAGCAGAAAAACTCCAATAGGATACTTTTCAATAATTTTTTGCGCTCTTTGCGTATTGATCTTTGCGCCTTTGCGTGAAATTCTTTTCTCAAAAACAATTCACCCCTGTAGTCCCCTCAAGGGGACACAAGCTCTGTGGTTTGACTTGCTTGTATTTTATTTTCTATCACTTCAGTTATTTAAATTATCATCCCTAATAAAACCTCAAACCTTCCTTAGTGCTTGTCCTCCCCCGGGGGAGGTGCCCGCCTCGGCGGACGGAGGGGGGAAAAACCGGATAGTTAATCAACCATTTGAATCCATATTATTAAAAACAGAAAACCCAAATAAATGAAACGAATATTAATCACATGCACATTGATCCTGGTCTGCTTCCTCGCCACAGCAGGAACCAATTTCTCCGACAGACAGAAAGCCAAGATCTACACCGAGGTTATTAACCTGCTTGCAAAATATGAGACTATAAACAACGAGATAGCCAAATATAACGGTGTAGACCAGGCAAAGGTAGACATGCTGCACGATATGATGCTTAAGCTCTTCCTCAACCGAAACGTGTTTGTATACAACGACCTTGACCCCACAGGGACCCTTAGCAAAGCCTATGAAGTAGAAACCTATCTCTCCAACATGATACTATGGTACGGACAGGGAATTAACATGGAATTTGATCTTTCCAACATCAAAGCAGGAAAAATCCATCAGCATAAAAGTAACATTTACTATCTCGATGTAATTGTGCAAAAGGACATAAGCGGCAGCTTCCAGAACAGGACAATGAATAATACTACTAAGAACCTGAGTTACCGGATTGCATTCATTAAAAAGAGAGGTTCGTATGTAAAATTCAAAATTGTAGGTGTAAGGGATGCTTCCGACACAAAAGGCACAGCAGACCTCAGGGCATTAGATGAACTGAGCAATGTGAATATAAGTGAAGAAGAGATAAGTAAAATACGCGAGCGATGCAAAACCCTTATCAACGACTACACCATGGCCATGACATTGATAGGCAGCCCCGATGAACCCGTTGAAGACAAAGAGCTATACCGGATGGATCTCGAAACCAAATTCAGCGATAGCAGTGCAACCGTATACAATGACCTGGAACCCGATGGAAAAGAAACTGCCCTGAACATTGAAAAATACCTGGATCTTCTGCAAAAGGAATATCCAAAAGGAATAAACACATTCAATATCAACCTTGATTCAGCAGTTTTTGGACAAGTGGAAAAAACAGGTCCTAACAGGTACTACACCTATTTATATGCTGACAAACTATTCTCTGGCCAGTACAAAGGCAAGCAAATACATAAAGATGCCGGAAATTATGTGTACCGCATCATGTTCGAAGATAACAAGGGGAACTATTCTCTCTTCACTATTTCCAGCATCGAAAAGCTTGATAAGGATTATTCCGGTATTTCCACTGCAAAATTTGAAGACAAAGATTTTATAAATATAAAACCTATAGGACGGGAAAAATGGTCTCTTACCTTTCATGGGATGGGTGGGATATCCTCCATACTGGACCAGAATCTGACAACTCCGACTTTAACGGAAAATTATTACAACTGGAGTAATAAGCCTGGTAACCAGTATCAGGCAGGGATAGGGTTAGATTACTTTTTTAATCAGCACATGGGAATAGAGACAGGAATAACCTATGAGAAATATTCCCATTCATACAATCTTAATGGCGAATTTATAGATGGTGAATACACCCAGGATGCCTTTAATGAAATTGACTTTTTAAAAATTATACGTGCTGATAACTATGATACTACTCTTACTCTTGATTATATTTCCATACCACTTCACTTTATATATATTACAGGGGCAAAAGACAGATTTAGTTTTTATACTTCACTGGGACTAAATATCGGATATCTAATCAAAAGCAATTATCATGTAACAGGTGATTACCAGTACCTGGGATATTATGAATCTGCCGAAACCAATGTGCTAAGATACAGGGAAGTAGAAGAATGGGGCTTTTATGACCGTAATGATATTGATAATCAAGGCAGCATCAGCCTTAAAAAAGTTAACCTATCAGCATCAGCGGCCATTGGAGTTGAAATACCAATAGGATATTATGGTTCTTTTCGCCTGGGACCAAAATATATACTTGGACTTAACAGCCTCTCAAATTCATCTGTATCAACCGATATTTTTAACCGGGAAATTATAAGTAAACCAGTAAAAACCAGTATATTTGGTTTTGAATTATGCTATGTTCTAAAACTCTAAGTTCAAAAAACATGAAAACACATACCAAAATGGCCCGGATCTTTGTGACATTTTTAATCTTTTTGTTTGCAGGTATTTCTGTAAATGCGCAAGCACTGAGCTTTGCTGAAGAAATTAACCTGAGTGAAGGAGAAATTCAGATATTCATTAAAAAGACCAGCCAGAAAATTGATGAGTTCCAGGAATATATTATCATTCTGGCCAGCAAGGAAGAAACCAGGGAAAGGAAAGATATGTCTGAAAAAGCAGCATTAAAGTTATTTTATCCAGGCGCTATTATTAAAATAACTACTACCGATAAACAGGGGAGTAAGAAAGAGGTAGTCAGGACCATCGCTGAATACTTGTACAGGTTAAAAATACTTCCGTTCAAAAAAGTGAATATCGATTTTTATGACATCGCCTATGTTACAACCTTTAAAAAAGGCCCCGATGGGAAATATTACGGCACAGCAACGATATTCCAGAAGTTCACCGGTTTTCAGGGCGACAACATGGTGTATGAAAGTGTAACTAAAAAAGAAATTGAAGTAATCCTGGAAAATGTCGAAGATGAGTTTTACGGCGAAAAGCGATGGAAAATATTTTTGGGCGATATAAAGGCCACAGAGACAACTAACTCCTAACATGAGACTTTAAAAGTAAATTATTTTTAAAATTCGAATCACTAGTAAACATTAACAATTAAGCAATATAGCCATTTAACAATATAACAATCAAACTAATGAAAAAGTATCTCGCCATTTGCACAATTCTACTGCTTTCCAGCAATATTTCACGGGCGCAACTTATATTATCAAATAATTCCACGCCTCTGGAAATTCAAACAAGTGTGCACCAACTGGACCAGTTTATCGGACGTTTCGGCTACCAGCTGGATTTTACGAATAAGCCGGTAACGGATGACTTCATGAAAAAATACTCCCGAAAACTCGTTATTAGCCTGCTGTTGGACCAGGAAGACAAGCGTTTTGATACAGCATCGGTTGACCAGGCTTATGTTGACCAGGTAAAGAAATTTATCACCTATGTTGTAGACAATAACCTGACCATCAACCGGGATAATAACCTGTATGTAGTATTGAATGGCCAGTTTTTATGCCAGGGCAAATCTATTCCGGTTCAACTGCTTATGCAATATTATTATCACGGCGAGAATGCCTATAGCTGGAAAATAATTGATGTGTACAGCACTCAATTTGATTTTGCAGGCACAGAGGAAATAACAAAATACATCCCGCCCAACAATGATGAAATGGGCTTTATGTACCTGCAACGCGCATTTGAAGATGTTGAAAATCTGGGAAATTATACCGACACCACTTTAATTCAAAGCCAGTTATCCGTCTTTTTATATTTAATGAGCCAAAAGCAAATTACATTTCAGCAAATTCAGGATTATCATTACCTGTATATTGGCATTAAGGGCTGGTGTATGGAAATAAAGAATTTCCAGCGCGAAGGGCTTAATACCGGCTGGCTGATTAGCGATATCCGAAAATTTAATGAAGAGAAACTTTTGTTAAATAAATATTGAATATTTTTTGCAGGCAGGAAACTTTAGTTATTAACTACTATTTCAATTGCTTTTTCGCTTTCTACATCATGTATAATAGAATGTTCAATGATTTTGACCGGTTTGTCCGACATAGGGATCAGCAAGCCGAACTTTTTCGGCGGGCCTTCCACTTCCATATTCGTTACTTCATAAATATACGTCACTATCATCTCATCCCCATTTACTGTTAAATCTTTAAATGTGATTTGATGAAAAGTACTGGTCCATGGCTTAAGAATAACCATCACAGCATTTTTATCAAAATCAATAGGATAGTCATTATCAGAATATTGCTTAAGCGCATCAGCAGAAGTAATTAAAAGACATGTATCCAGCGTATTTGCTTCAAAGTTCCCGTAAAACAGGACTTTTGATTCTTGTTCCAAATTGTTAGTAGTTTGTGCATAGCTCACAAAAAATACAAATGATAGAACAGCCCCAATAATGTTTGTATAAATATTCGTTTACATAGTGATAGATTTTATTTGAAGTGAAAAGTTAGATTAAACATAAAAAGCCTCCATATTTAAATTTGTGAAGTCTTACATGCAAAGTTATACTCCTTAATAAAAAATATAAAATTTTTACAAATAAAATGATAAATCCATACAGGCTTATTTATAAGGAGCTGTACTTTATAGATTCATCCTTTTGTGTAGCCATTTGTTTGGCAATCATATGACAAAGATTATGATTGATTTCACCGGAATTCGTCTTATGCCATTTTAATTCCAGCAATTTACCTTCACTTAACTCATCAATTTGTTGCCAGTATTCAACAAATTTCACCTTACAACCCTGTGCGGTATGCCAATCGTTCAGTTTCCAGAAATGTATCCATTGAGCCAGGCCGCGTATTACAAAACGGCTATCCGTATTCACCTGAATTTTCTCAATATGTTGTAAATGCTTTAATCCTGAAATAACCGCCAAAAGCTCCATGATATTACTGTTTTTAATGGATGATAATTCATGAAAAACTCTTTGGTTGCCTGTCTCATCTTCAATTATACCGGCGAAAGCAGATTGTTCCAAATCCTGGGCATACGAACCATCTGTATATATTTTTTGTATCCTTCGGGATTCTTTTTCTTTGATTTGTATCTTCAATTGGGGTTTACGTCGGTCTACTAAAATATAGTGTTCAAAATCAGTATTCTTTATAAACGGGAAATCCTGAATAAAGGCAAAAAGTATTTTCTGGCCCGGAAACAAACCAGTTTTTATGGCTGAACGGATAATTTTTTTAAGCTGTAACTGGTTTTCAGTAAGCACCTTAAAAAACGGATGACTTCTGTCAAAAGAGAAGCTCTCATCCTTTCTGGTATATTTTATAGTTGATTCCCCTTTTGTATTTTCAATAGTAAAGTAAACCTGTTCTTTCTCAACAGAGATAATAGTAAGCTTATAATTATCAGGGTTCAAAAGGTCTAGTATTAAATGCTTAAAAATAAACAAAAACAAATTGTTCCGGTCGTCGCCGGTTGTTAATTTAAAACAACTACCCGGGGATATTACTTCACAAGATATTTCAGCGCTGCCTCTTTCGTATCAAAAAGCCTGATATTCATGCCAGTGGTAGCGCTATATATATTAAGCATTATCTGTTGCGACCTGCTAGCCCCAAGTACAGCGGTTTTCTTTACTTTAGGATTAATCGTTTTGGCGGCTTTACTAATATATTCTTTTAATTCAGGTGTAATTATAGTATTTGAATTATCGATTAAATAAAGAATATCACCTTGTGGCAACGACATTATTAAATCAACGGCAGATTTAACATTCTCCTTAATCTCCTCATTACGCAAACCACTGCGGTCATTAAACAGGATTTTTCTGCCTTCGTGAGTTATCCATTCAATTTTCCCGGCCATAATTTTTTGTTTAAGTAACTAATAAAAGAACAGCAAAATATGAAAAATTTAAATATAAAGCTCAAAAACTACTAAAAAGTTATAGATCAGCATGCTTATTCCTAATTATCAATGCATATCTTTCCCTAAAACCCTCCTATAATCAATAATTCCTTCTAATGGCAATAACAACACCCCCTGTAATAATAAGCAATATACCAATTATAGTAAGTAAATCAGGGAAAGGATCTCCCAGCATAAAACCGATCAGGATGGCAAAGGGAATATTGGCATATCCAATGGTAGATACAACTCCTGCTTTCTCTTCTCCATACGCTTTGGTTATAAACACCTGCCCGAGCATAGCTGTAATTCCCACTAAAAACAGCCAAAACCAGGTAATACCTTGCGGCCATTGAAAGGGTGAAAACAAAAAATCCAGATTTTTAATTTTCACAACAGGCGCCAGAATCATAAACAACAAAGACAAAAAGACCCCCCACCCCATAAATGAAAGAACAATACTCCTTGTATCATACCATTTCTTCAGTTCACGTACAGAAGTATAGGCAGCAGCTGCTGCTATACCATTAAAGATACCCAACAGGTCGGTTTTAAAATCCCCTTCAAAATTGGGACGGAAAACAAATAAAATACCTATAAAACCGGTAAAAACTGCCAACCAGCCCCAAATACTTAATCGCTCCTTTAAAAAGATAATGGACAAAACAGCCACAAAAATGGTGGATGTCTGAATATAGGTTATGGCTTCCCCTAAGCCTATTACACTCACATTATAGAATAATGCGAACAAAGACAAAGTTCCGACACTTCCCCTGAACATAAGTAGCCAGAAACGTCCTCCTTTATTATGCAAAGGCTTTTTATACAAGGTTAAAAGTATAAATACCAATCCAACCACATTACGGTAAAAAACGATACTTACTGAATTCATACTTCGTCCGGCCACTTTTACAAAAGCGCCCATCAATGCAAAAACAAATGCCCCCAGAAGGCTGTACAATAATCCTTTGGAGATGGTGAAGCTAGGTTTATTACCTGTTTGCATAAAAAGTACTGCTATATAATAGTTGTGAAAGTACTATTAATTATGGTGGAATAAAAATTTGAAAAGGATGACTATCTATTCATCAAATATAATTTAACGTCCCCATTTTTACATCTGAGATAATTCTTCATTTGCTCTATCCAGTGTGAGTGTGAGAACGAGATTGGAGAAAATCAGAGTGAGAGTGAGTCACTCTCACTCTGATTTTGTGGAGTTGCGGGGAGTCGAACCCCGGTCCAAACAAGAAACCGCTATGGTTTCTACATGCTTATCCTGTTATTGGTTTTCGTGAACAGGCCGGCAACGGGCAGTCTACCTGAACCTTATTCCCTAAATTTTCGCCAGGTTACCGGGACTTTAACCAGACTATCCCACACTCACATGTGCCCCTGGGTCCAAAACCGGCAGGAAAGGTTTTGGAGGAACAGCTCGTCCCAACGCCTAGCATCGGGAAAAGTTAATCTACTAAACTTCGATTAAGCAGCGAGCGCAAAGTTAGATTCGCCATTTATTGTTGTTGCAAAACAGTTTTACGGGATGTATTTGCATAACCCGGCATGCTTACATAGAGATTTATCTTGCTGTCAAATCCAAGTCAACCCCATTCTAATTATTTGCATATGCAAAGGTAATGGAAATACTTTAAATTAATTACCCATAAAAGTTCTAAAATAAAATTTCAGACAATTATTCCGCCAGGTAATTTGTAAAAACGCCATCTTTATAATGGGATACTCCATTTTTTGTCCCGCACCACAATGAGCCATCCAAATCGAAAGCCAGACATAAAACATAATTATTGACCAGACCGTTATTGGTTGTATAATTACCAAATAATGTATCATTTATTTGATATGCAATACCACCCTCAGTTGCCAACCAGATTTTACCTTCCGGAGATTCTGCAATACAATTAATCCTATTGTTAATTAATCCTCCTGTAATATTGTTATAATAGGTGAACCCAGCTTTGGGATCATCACCCATGTGCTTTATTAATCCATCTTTCGGAAAATCAGGATTTGCAAATTCAGGGTTCCCAAAACATGCCAGCCAAAGTTCATCTGAATTACTTTTGTAAATATAATTAACTGTATCAAGTATTATCCCATTGTATGGGTATACCCACTCACTCGCTCCTGTTATACCATCAACCTGCGAGTAATCAAATGTAATCATACCGTCGCGTTGTCTGCCACAATAATTTGAACCTGTTACAGGAAATAATGCAGAAATGATTGGTATAACATCTATTTTTCTATTGTCACTTTTTTTATGCCACACCTCATCAAAAAATGAAATGCCCTTTTCTGTTAAAAACCAAATATCACTGCCTTTACCCTTAACAATATTATTTACAGTATCAGACATTAAATTCACACTACCCCTGGTATAGTTATTAGATTTATCAACTTCTAATTGTTCATTTAATGATAATACATACACACCGTAATCCGTTGCTAACCAAACTTCCAAAGCATCCCTGCCATCATTAACAATCAAATCATTTATTTTTTCACCTGTATTTTCATTGGAATGCATATACGCATACCAGTTATCGGCAAAGAGAACCAGCCCTTTGGAGGTAGCAACCCATTTATTACCAAACTTATCAATAACAATAGCATTTGCATTGCATCCTTTGATATTTTCTATGGAAGATGTACGTTGCCATTCTGCTTGATCCTCTTTTTCTTTTGAACAATTCCAAAGGAATGCAATAAACAGCAAGAATATAATCTTTATTATTTTACCCATAATTTGTGTTTTATAAAGTTCATTTTATCTGACAAAATAGTCATTATTTACAGTAAATGGCAGACCGATAGAAACTCATATCATACCATTCTTACTGTATCACACTTATCTTTCTCTTATATTCAGTTTTACCAATTTGTATTAAACATATATAATATCCTGATTTTATATTGTTATTCAGGACATTCCAGGTGAATTCGTGCATTCCCCTTATTTTTAATTGCTTCTCTAACAGGTGTGTGATTAATTTACCATGCATATCATATATACTAATAGCAACATAATCTCTTTCATACATATAGAATGAAATTGTAGTAGATACCTTTACCGGATTAGGGAATACCGACAAATTGCTAATACCATGTATCCTGCTATTTTCAATTGAAACTACTCCACGAACAAGGGTGTCAGGTATAGAAACCAGTTCAATCCCAATTTCAGGTAAGGTATCAGGAAAGAGGTTTTTTGTATACTGCTTGTATAATGGATTGTTCCAGTGTTCATGCACTCCCAGGCTCCTTATTTCAACTCCATCTCCATTTGGTGCATAAGAAATACCTTCAGGCCAGTTAATTGAATCAGCGGCCTGGTGTAAATAATCGTCAACACCTTCCCAATTAGGAGAATTATGATAATCCTGGTTTACACCATCAAACTCGGTACGGAGAAAATCATAGCAAACAGATTCAATGGCTACAGGATCCTGTGAAATAAACAATGAATTACACCAATCTGTATTAAAAGGACTCGATTTCCATTTTTCAGGCCCTTGCTGATCATGGTATCCTGATCCCCAGTAACCATCGATAACAAATAAAACAGTATTACCGCCCAAATATTTATTACTCATCATATCTACTAAAACCCGGTATTTCCCATAACCTGAATTGGTTATCCTTTCAGGATGTGGTCCATCAGTTTGATCTCCTTCTTCAGGTGCAACAAGTGAAGGATGTAAATGACTTGCCCCACTTCTACTATGAGAACCAAAATTATTTTTGGAATTTCCGGTGAAACCTGCACGTAAATGCGCCTTGAGATTGGCCACATTAATGAAATAATCAGCATCTTTAATAACATCAAATAATTTATCGCCAACAGCATCGCTCATTACTGTGCCCTTATCAGAATAGAATATCAAAGTATCTGTTGTAGCATTAATTTGTGTCCTTCCCCAAGTACTTGTAGATTTATCGATATAGTTGATATTTGGAAATTCATCATGCCAGACATCGTAGTTATGGCTAAATATGTGTGCAATAGGATCACCAATATAAATATCGGACTGAGCCACCCCACAATCATTAACCAATTGACGCAACAACGACATCACAACATAAGGCGTAGTTTGCGTAGCCCCAATTGCACCAATTTTCCATGCATCCCAGGGACTGGTCGGGAAAGATGAAAATCCATCCGAAGCACTGGTTGTATATCCTGCTGTAACCTGGTTTATCTTAATAAATATTTTCTCACCGGAAATATATCCTACATCCCCAATTCCCTTTTTATTGTTGTGGTATTTAAACAATTTATCCCAACTTTCTTCAATAGTAGCCGATTCTGTAAGTTTTAAAATTGATTTATTAAACATACTATCGTAAACACTCTGATTATTATATTTTGCCAGAAAATGATAATTAGTAATTGAAGCATCATCAGGATTTCCTGTTGTTGCATCCGGATTCCATGCCCAAACAACCCTGCCAGGTATCACACCCTGAGCAATTCCCATGGGCTGATTAGGACCATCAGAAGGGCCTGTAGCTATTTCAGCAGCGAGTACGTTTCTGCTGCTTTTTATAAAATAAACAGAAGCAAATGATATTGAAGCAATTAGTAATGCAAAAGCGGCAAGATATTTGGCTTCGAAAAATTTTCGTTTAGCTTTCCTAAAAGCAAATACACTTCCTGATAAGCTTAGGAGATAGATTACAAAGCTCGACATAATAGGCGCTGCAGCCCTCATACAAGGATAATATGCTCTTTGGGGCTTTGGTATTACCCGTACTAAAAACCAGATGGTAGAAGCAACTCCGGTAATAATAAAAATCAATTTACCCGAAATTCTTTTTTTACCTATTTTTTTTATGTACTTTATCATATTCTTAAATTCAGTTAATTATGTATTCTCTTCATTTTATCTTTACTATCTTCATTACAGAAAGGCTGCGGTTTTGCATTGCAGATAAATAATATAAGCCATCAGGATATTCCACCATCGAAATCTGGATATTGCTATTTATCGTAGTAAACTCTTTTAAAACATTTCCTGCGGAATCAAATAATTTTATAATCGATTCTCTCATATTATTTCCGCCAATATCAAGATTTAATGTCTCAAATACAGGATTTGGATATGCTTTAATATTCAATTTTTGATTCGTTTCAATATCTTTCCCTTTTACAATTGTTACATCTTTTGTAAGCTTAAGATTTCCAAAATGATTTGCATTTATCCATGTATCGTTAAAATCACCATTGTTATCTAAATAATCGAGATTGGGTAGTACCGACCCAAAGAAATTTTGCCGCTGAATATTCAGTGGTGTATCATCATCACAATATGCTACGGCCAATCCACTTACCTTTCCTTCCGTTAAGGTTACCCTGGCCCCTGCCGGGTTTGCATTTAATGAAGAATCATATACCATAAGTGCCATCTCCCAGGTTGTTACATTACCTACACGCCTCACTGTCAGGGAGTCAAAATGACTGGCATAATTTACGTTATGGTTATCAGCCCAGCCTCTACCGTCCCCATCCAGAGCAATAAAATCAGTTACAGGAACCCCTTCCATAGGTATTGTAACAGCTATATGATAGGCAAAAGCATTTTCAGAATTATACCCGTAAGGCAGGCCTTTATCATCAAAATAATCGAAAAGATGCAAACCTCCCGACCTGTCTTCATCGAAAAATATCTCAAAACAATCATATTGATATGGACCCGGACCAGGTTGATTATAAACATAACCGTCGACCCAGATATCATCAACCACCTCTGCCAAAAAATACAGCATATTTGTCTCAGATGACCAGACCACCTTAAACCGTCCGCTAAAATCGGCACTGTCAACACTTGTATTTAGCGGGATCCATACCTGATCTATAGTCTGCCATGTTGTTATATTCCAGCAACTATCATTTCCCACACCATCTATAACCGGTAAATTATTGCTCACAGGAACATACAATGTGTCATCCTGAACACAGTTTGTGCCAAATACTAATGATGTGCTATATATACTGTAAGTTAAAATAATCAGAAATATTTTATACCATATTTTGTTGTTTTGCATCCTTTTAGAAGTTGTTATGTTCGACAATTTTCAATCCTTTTATTAAAAATGATTAAATGGAAAACCTGTTAATGATATTAATTGGAAAGGGGCAAATTATTCTATTCTAATATGAAAAACTATAAGATTTTGAACAAACAGTATAAGAAATGTGGCAATTTTTGTAATATTTATGCTCAAAAGAATTTATACGATTTTCAAATATTTCATGAGTAATTCATATTCAAAGTGCTATGAGATATCTTTAAAAACTCATTAACAATTAAATATTGCTCAATGCATTGAAATTTAGAAAGTAAAATAACCCTTTCACAACCCGTTTAATCCTATATTAATAAAAGTGTCAAAATACTTTATAGGATAAGCAGATGTATTCGGAGATTTTCATAAATTTATACTGAAAGAAATACTACAAATAGATATATGCCAACAATAGGTATACTTAAAGAAACTTCGCAACCGTATGATGCACGGGTAGCTCTTGCTCCTGAGCAGATTATTGAGTTGCAACAACAATTTCCTGGTTCAAAGTTTATTGTACAGCCCAGTGAAGTACGTTGTTATGCAAATAAAGAATACAAAGAAAAAGGAATTGAAATCTCCGAAGACCTGAGTAAATGCGACCTTCAAATTGGTATTAATAATATTGCCCCTGAGCAAATACTTTCCGGAATGACCTATCTCTTTTGCACTCCATTACTTAAAAACCATAGAGATGTTAATTCCACACTTAATGGTTTTATAAAACAAAAGGCTAGTTGTATTGACCTTGAAAAACTCACCGATGAGCTCAACAACCGACTTGTAACCTTTGGCAGATGGGCAGGTATTGTTGGTGCATACAACGCACTGCGTGCTTATGGTCTTAGAAACGAACTGTATGATCTTAAACCTCCATCAGAGTACAAAAATAAGGATGAACTATTCAGAGAGTTGAAGAAACTGGTACTTCCGCCAATTAAAATCCTTATAACCGGTGGTGGAAGAGTAGCTGGAGGTGTTCGAGAGGTATTAGCACAACTGGAAATTCATAAAGTTAGTCCGTCAGATTTTGTAAAAAAGGAATTTGAAGACCCTGTTTTTAGCCTATTAGAACCTGTTGATTATGTGAAACGCATTGATAATATGAAGTTTGAACTGCAACACTTCTATCAATTTCCACAAGAATACAAATCCTCTTTTCAGAACTATCTAAAAGTTACAGATATACTTATTACCAGCCATTACTGGGATCCAAGATCTCCAGTATTTATGACCCTTGACCAGATGAAACCCCGATCGTTTAACATTTCAATCATCGCTGATATAAGTTGTGATTTAAACGGACCAATCCCTTCAACTATGAGATATTCTACTTTAGAGCAACCCTTTTATGGCTTTGACCCTGCACAAAACAAGGAAGTTGACCCTTTTGAGGAAAAGGCAATTACAGTAATGGCTATCAATAACCTGCCAACTGAATTTCCCCGTGATGCATCGGAAGACTTCAGCAAAAAATTTGCGAAGAAAGTACTTCCCCTCTTTTTGGATAAAGATGAATTTGGAATTATCAAGAAAGGAATGATTGTTAAGGAAGGAAAAATGATTGCTTTATAAAAGTACTTACCCAATAAACAACTGATTCACGCAAAGGTCGCATAGTAGATGCAAAATACGTAAAGAAATTACACCGCTTTCAGTTTCTCAATTAATTTAATTGGTTCACTATCCCTGAAAATAAAACTGCCTACTACAAACACATCTACTCCGGCATCCCGAAGGCCGCCCATGTTACCCAGGTCCACTCCTCCATCAATTTCAATCAGGGCTTTTGAGTTCTTTTTCAGGATCATTTCTTTTAGATCCCTGATTTTATTATAGGAATTTGGAATAAAACTTTGACCTCCAAAGCCGGGATTCACAGTCATAATAAGTACCATATCCACATCCTCAATGATATCATAGAGCAAACTTACTGGAGAATGAGGATTAAGAGATACTCCTGCTTTCATCCCTTGTGATTTTATATTTTGAACAGTTCTGTGTAAATGTGTGCAAGCTTCATAATGAACCGTAAGCCAATTAGCCCCAACCGCCTTATATCTTTCAATATACTGATCCGGATTAACAATCATAAGATGGACATCCAGAGGCTTGGTTGCTGCCTTCTTCACTGCTTCAATAACCGGAAATCCAAAAGATATATTTGGTACAAATACTCCATCCATTATATCCAGATGTATCCAGTCAGCTTTACTTTCGTTCAGCATTTTAATCTCCTCATCCAGTTTTCCAAAATCTGCATTCAATATTGATGGTGAAAGTAAATGTCCCATGTTTGTTTGTTTTAGTGAGAAACAAAGATAATTATAAGATAGGTAAAATCTATACTCATCTGTTTGTAAATTTATAAAATGGCTATAAGCATTCCACCATTAGCTGCAGATTTTACTAATATTTAATGGCTAACAGCCATATCAAAGATAAAAAACAAGAAAATTAAGTGAAATTTTTTATTTGTTGTGAGTTCGATATAGCTTGATATTTATTCGACTGATTTTCAATAGCTCCTGGTTTTAACCAGGGGGATAAATACATTTCTAAGAATAGAGAAATTATCCCAAATATGTCTTTAATATTTTACTACGGGTAGCTTGTTTTAATCTTTTAATTGCCTTTTCTTTAATTTGACGGACACGTTCACGGGTTAGGCAGAATTCTTCTCCAATTTCTTCTAATGTATGAGGGTGTTTCCCATTTAAACCAAAATAAAGTCTGATTATACTCGCTTCTCTGTGAGTAAGGGTTGATAGTGCTCTTTCTATTTCTTTTCGTAATGATTCGTTTAACAATTCCCTGTCTGGACTGGGCGTATCCTTACTCAGCATTACATCGTACATATTTCCTTCATCATCATGGCTAAGGGGTGCATCCATAGATACATGACGTCCTGAACTTTTTATAGCATCTTTAATATCTTCCGGGGCCAACTCCATAGCTTGCGATATTTCCAAAATAGAAGGTTCTCTTTCAAACTTTTGCTCTAATTCTGCAAGGGTTTTATTGATTTTATTTATTGACCCAATTTTGTTTAAAGGAAGCCTTACAATACGCGCCTGTTCTGCTAATGCCTGTAAAATAGATTGTCGTATCCACCATACGGCATAGGAAATAAATTTAAAACCACGGGTTTCATCAAAACGCTGAGCTGCCTTTATCAATCCAAGGTTTCCTTCATTAATAAGATCTGGAAGTGCTAATCCCTGGTTTTGGTATTGCTTTGCTACAGAAACTACAAAACGTAAATTTGCATTGATAAGTTTATTTAAAGCCTGGTTATCACCTTTCCTGATCCTTCTTGCAAGTTCAACTTCTTCTTCAGCTGAAATTAAATCCACCTTACCTATTTCATGTAAATACTTATCAAGTGAAGGAGTTTCGCGGTTGGTTACCTGTTTGATGATTTTTAATTGTCTCATATCCAGGACTTTAAATTATTGCTAAAAGAGAAAAACACGTAATCGAGTTATTTGAATAATTCAAATATTTTTTGTACTTTTGTTTACATTTTAGATTGCTAATCTATTATTATTAGCAAACAACCGCAAATCGATAAAAAGCCTAAATTAATATAAACATCTCGAAATTAGGAATTTTTTTCTCATTTAAGCACTAATTTCAAAATTATTTAATTTTTTTTTTGGTATTAATAATGAATTACGTATTATTGCAATGTATTTCCAATGTTTAATCGGAAAGATTTTTATCCAAATCCCATTTTCAATAGTATAAACTTGCAATTAGAAGAATAATTCTATTTATAAATAATATCCGTATTTTAAATTTTAATTAACATATCAACGATGTATGATATTCTGGAACTGAACAAGAAGCTGGTTAACGAGCTTCGTGATATCGCTAAAGAACTAAAGATAAAAAAAGTTGAATCACTAAAAAAACAAGATCTGATTTACAAAATTTTGGATCAACAAGCAATTTCGGCTACTACGAAAAATAATGCTCCTGGTGATAAGAAAAAAATGCCTCGCCGCAGAATACCAAAAAACACTGAAGAAAGTGAGCCGAAACAAGTAAGTATTGATAGTTTTTTTGAAAAAGAGGAGGAAGTAGAAACACCCCCCGCCGAGCCAGTGAATGAACCCATTGAAATAAAAATGGAAGAACCTCCTGTACAAAAAGAAATTATTTCTGCAGAACAATATCTGCAAAGTCAAAAATCATATACCCCTCCCCTTGTAACTTCAAAACCCTCCGGCTATTCACAAAATATGAATAGGGAATATAATGATTACAAATCAAAACCGGGCAACCAATATGTTACCGAAACCAAAACAGAAAAGGAACTTGATTTCGATGGTATCATAAGCAGTTCAGGCGTTTTGGAAATAATGGCAGATGGTTATGGTTTTTTACGTTCCGGCGATTTTAATTATCTCAACTCTCCCGATGATATTTATGTTTCGCAATCACAGATAAAACTCTTTGGTCTTAAAACAGGGGATACTGTGAAAGGGACTATTCGCCCCCCAAAAGATGGTGAAAAGTATTTCCCGCTTATAAAAGTTGAAGAAATAAATGGCCGAAGCCCGGATTTCATAAGGGACAGGGTTCCTTTTGATTATCTCACTCCACTTTTCCCTGACACTAAATTCCAGTTGAATGGTGGTCAGAATGACAGTCTTTCCACACGCGTAGTGGACATGTTTTCCCCTATAGGAAAAGGACAAAGAGGCCTGATCGTTGCCCAGCCAAAAACCGGTAAAACTGTATTATTAAAAGAGATAGCTAACGCCATAGCAAAATATCAACCGGAGGTATATCTTATTGTCTTGCTAATTGATGAAAGACCTGAAGAAGTAACCGATATGGCTCGTAATGTTAATGCCGAAGTAATTGCTTCCACATTCGATGAACCGGCAGAAAGGCATGTGCGGGTTGCTAACATCGTGCTTGAAAAAGCTAAAAGAATGGTAGAATGTGGACATGATGTGGTAATTCTGCTCGATTCAATAACAAGGTTGGCACGTGCATTTAATACCATTGCACCTGCATCTGGAAAAGTACTTTCTGGTGGTGTGGATTCCAATGCACTTCACAAACCAAAAAGATTCTTTGGAGCTGCACGTAATATTGAGAATGGCGGTTCTCTCACCATTTTAGCAACTGCTCTAACAGAAACCGGTTCAAAGATGGACGATGTAATATTCGAGGAATTTAAAGGTACCGGTAATATGGAGCTTCAGCTTGACAGAAAACTATCGAATAAAAGGATTTACCCTGCTGTTGACCTTACTGCTTCAAGTACACGTCGTGAAGACCTGCTTCTTGACAGAGAGTTCTTAAGTAAAATGTGGATTCTTCGTAATTATTTGTCTGATATGAATTCTGTAGAAGCTATGGAATTCTTACGGGACAGGATGACAAAAACCCGTTCCAATGAAGAATTTCTTATTTCAATGAATAGTGAATAAAAACCTAATAACTACCTTAAAAAACCTCCCTGTAATTTCTGCAAGGAGGTTTTTTATGAATTGATGATACCCCAACGGGGTGGTTTATAGAAAAAAGTATTAGGTTATTTTTTTAGATAATTTATAACAAAGAATTAACACGTCGAGGTATATTTACTATCTCACCCTTGTTATCAGAATCCAGGTAACCTTTGTTCCAGCGACATAAGAAGCAAATTTAGTCAGGGTACCATTTTCATTAATAGTATAAGCAACAATTTTACCGGAACCTTCACCTCCGGCATATAAAAAATCGCCATGGGTACTTAATGCAAATTCTCTGGGTGTAGGTTCTGTAGCATATTGGTTTATCAAAGTTAATAAACCATTACTACTGACAGAGTATGCCGCAATGCTGTTATGCCCTCTGTTAGAAGCATAAAGGTATTTTCCATCAGGTGTAATATGAATATCTGCACAAGTGTTATCCCCAGAATAATCAGAAGGTAAAGTAGATATATTTTGAAAATTTGTCAACAAACCTTTTGCATCTATATTATAAGCACTTATGGAATTCCTGTTTTCGTTTATCACATACAAAATACTTTTTGCCGGGTGAAAAGTCATATGTCTTGGTCCTGTTCCAGTTTCTACATTTATTTTGTCAGGATTATTAGGTACAACCGTACCAGATGATGAATTAAACTGAAACTGAAGAATAAAATCTGAAGCCCTGGCAGTGACATATAAAAACTGGTTATTAGCACTGGTTTGAATACAATGAGGATTCACCCCGGCATCCTGATATACAGTTGCCATTGGTTCTATAATACTATCCCCTGTAATGGGATATACGGCCATTTTTCCGGCATTATAATAAGCCGTTAGCAGGTGTTTATTAGTTTTGTCAGGTATAATATAAACAGGATTATCCAAAACCGGTGTTGTTTTTATATGCCTTAATTTACCGGTTGAGGCATCAATAGCAAAAGATGATACCTCTCCCGTAGATCGGATGGCCGCGTAAAGATATTTTTTAGACCGGCTTATTGCCAGGGAACCTACCGTTCCAACAGTTGCTGCTTTTTCAACAAGTGATAATGTCCCATTTATCGTATCAACCTTGTATATGGCTATTTTATTATCATTGTCGAGTGAAGCATATAAATACGTATGAAGAATAACAGGTTCTGGTTCTTCAATCGTATCTTCAGGATTAATGATAATCGTAGTATCAACACCACCAGCAGTTGTATCAATTGTTTTAGAATTATCAGGATCTGATTCTTTTATATCTTCCTTTTTGCAGGTTGCAAATAACAAAATCACAGCTATAATGTAGTAAAACACCTGTTTCCCTTTAATTTCTATTCAAATGCAATATCAAGGTTTTTGGCAATCTCAACCAATTCAGTTTTTACAGCAGGAATTATAGATATTCCCTCTTTCATAATCCGTATTTCATTTTCCCTTTCAATATCTCCCGGAATGAGAACTTTGGGTTTCCCCGGTGCACTTTTAGCATTTCGAAAGGTATCAATCCATTGATCCATCTTTTCTTTGAATATGTCGGCTTCCTGAAATGCATCAATTCGCATAGCTCCGAAAAAATGACCGGTGCCCTCCCCCACCTTCTTATCCAGAACGGGAAGATATGCTACTGAAGGCGGTACAAAAGGACCAAAATTTGCTCCTGAAAGCACAGCAGAAAAAATATCTACAATAGCACTCAGGCAATAGCCCTTATGGCTGCCACTTTCATAATCTCCACCCAACGTAAGCATTGAACCACCTCTTTTTAGTATTGATGGATCATCTGATGGCTTACCTTCATTATCCTGCACAAATCCCAGTCTTACTTTTTCTCCCTTCTTTTCGGCTACTGCAAGCTTTCCCCTCGCAATGGGTGTAGTAGCAAAATCAGCTATAAATGGAGGATGATTCTTAGCCGGTATGGCAACAGCTATCGGGTTCGTTCCCATCAAGCGGCTTACAGACCAGGTTGGTGCAACCAAAGGATTTGCATTTGTAAGACAAATGCCAATCATATCATGCTCCAGGGCCATCATTGCATAGTATCCGGCAATACCATAATGATTTGAGGCTTTTGTAGATACCCAACCCGAACCGACATTCTTCGCTTTCTCAATGGCAACCTGCATACTTTTTGTTGCAGCGATCATACCAATTGCCCCGTCACCATCTACTACTGCTGTACTGGGAGTTTCGTGCACTACTCTTACGTTAGGTTTAATATTTATACGATCTGCTTTCCATAGCTGATAATAATCAATTATACGGATTACTCCATGAGAAGAAATGCCTCTTAACTCTGCAGCTAAAAAAACTTTAGCTGTGTCAAATGCATCCTGCTCGGAGCATCCCATTTTTATAAATACATTTTTGGTAAAATTCAATAGATAATCGTAGGTGTACATAGTATTCTAATTAAGTAGTTCTTTTATTAATATGATTTACATTAGCCTGGTCGGTAGCCATTATAAGCATATCATTTATATTTACGTGTGGTGGACGTGTTATTGCAAAAAGTATTGCTTCAGCAATATCCTCAGCATAAAGCGGTGTCCATCCCACATATACCTGATCAGCTCTTTTTTTATCACCCTTAAAGCGTACATTGGCAAATTCCGTTTCCGCAATCCCTGGTTCAATATTGGTCACTTTAATATTGTACTTCAGCATATCTATTCGCATACCTTTTGTAATGCCATTTACAAAATGCTTTGAAGCACAATATACATTTCCCTTCTCATATACTTCTCTCCCGGCTATTGATCCAATATTTACAATATGCCCACTTTTTCGTTCAACCATTTGGGGGGCTATTGCCCTGGTCATATAAAGCAATCCTTTGATATTTGTATCAACCATAATATCCCAATCATCCAAAGAACCCTCATGCATCAAGTCCAGGCCTGCTGCCAGGCCTGCATTATTAATAAGAATATCAATGACTTTCCATTCTTTGGGTAAGCTATCTATAGCTTCGGCTACTTCTTCACGGTTTCTGACATCGAACGTTAATGAAAAAACTTCAGCCTTAAATTTCGATTTTAAATCTGATTCCAGTTGTTGAAGCCTTTGGGACCTCCTTCCCGAAAGGATTAAGCGATATCCATTTTTTGCCAGAAGAATAGCAGCAGCCTCTCCAATTCCCGCAGTAGCTCCTGTGATAAATACAGTTTTTTTCATCATTCAATTAATAAATCAATGCTGTTTTCAAAGATAACGCATATGATTATAAAATATCAGCCAATTTTTGAAAAAGAATGATGTACGATCACATAATTTACTATTTTTATATTTTACTTGACATTTATTGTTTATGAACAATCGTGGCTCTATAGATTTATCCTTTAATCTCAGTGATAAAGACATACAAGACCTGGAAAAGTTATTAGGTAAAAGTCCTGAATACCTGGAAATGCTTTTTTATAACACTTTAAACAATGCAGATAATAAAAACCTATTCCCCCATGATGCTGTTACAAAATCTATTCAAAATCATTTACTTACTATCGACAAGAACAAATCTATATTAAGTGTAAGTGATACGCTTAGTTTATGTGGGAAAAAAGTTGCAGATACCAATGAGATCCTCTTACATATGGCCTTAAAGGGTGTCAGGGTAATATGTCAGGATATTATTATTAATGCTTCAGAAGATATTGATAATGAAATAATTCAAAAGATATGCTGGACAAAAAACATGGCAGGCATTCCTGTTTTTGTAAATAAAATCATTGTGGATAACAAAAAGCCATGCAATGAATTAATACTCCACCAAAATACAATAGGAATTATTTCTGAGTCGTCGACCATTCCAAACATTGTGAATGAAGGAGACTTAATCTATTATGTCACTCTTTCAAATATATTCACAGATACATTTAAACCTACAGCCCCAAATTTAAAAATTAATGAAATACCTGAAGAAACAATTGTACCCCTGTTAAACAGAATATTGCTTGAATTTATTGCAGATATTATAAACAGTGGTATATTAAATTATGGAGAAGTTGCTACACAATCAGGTATTATATCAGCACTAACTAATTTGTTTAATAGTTGCAATAGCGGGATTTCCCTATCATTTGCAAAACAGGATTGTACAACTGAACCAAAGCTTACTCCTAAAATCCTGTTAAGCGCACCTTTCCCGGGTTTACTATTAGTTGTTACAAAAAGTCATCAGCAAAGATTAGAGACTATTTGCTCCCGGCATCAACTGGATGTACAAAACATTGGACAAATAACCAATAATCTAACACTTAATCTAAATATAAAAGATACACTTGAAACTTCTATCCCTGCATGTATATTGAATTACAATTACTTCGAGGTACAAGAAGAACGATCTTATAATTATACGGCCAAGCATGAATTTGATATTAGCCTGGTTTCTGAACCTGATGATCTTAGCCAGATTGGGAAAAAAATGCTGGATTATGCCGGGATATCTCTTAAAAATGAATATAGCAAATTGTTTGATCATCATATTGGAAGCAGGATATTAAACAAAACACCCTTTCAGGTCCCAACAGTAATAAAAACTTTTGGAGACAAATATGCTATTACCACCGCAAACGAGATAATTCTGCTTAATACATCGAAATCCATTGAAAATCAAATATTAGTAGGCGTTTCACGAGCAATTGGCAAAACAATCTGTTGTGGAGCTGTACCTCAGCAAATCCATTATACATCTAACAACAATACAATCCTAAAAAAAATAACTACACTTACTGAAAGCATTGAGCATGTCTATGGAATAAAAACCGGATATTTGGGTTACCAGCCCGTAGATTTATCAGAGGGATGTGCAATCGTTACCCTGAGTGTCAGCGGATTAATCGACAAAAAACAGCACTTCTGCACAATTGACTTCAAACAAAAAGGAGATATGGTATATATAATGGGAAATCCATTAAACGATATTGCATCCTCGCGCTACCTTTCCTACATAAACAGTGATATAGAATCGCCTCCACCCTGCTTCGATCTGTTTTTTGATTCAAAACTTAAGAAAGCTTTACAACATGTCGTTCAAAAAGGGCTCGTGAAATCGGCCCATATCATTCAGGAAGGGGGTATCTTTATGACATTGATTGAATCATCGCTAATAAATAATCTCGGGTTTGATATTACCAGTCCCGCCGAAGTAAGAAGTGATGCTTTTCTTTTTGGAGAATCTCCATTGGTATCACTGGTATCTGTGAGCCAATCGAAAGAAACCGCGTTTATAGACATGTTAATATCCCAGGGGCTGCCTTTTTATGCCTTAGGACATGTAACCAGGGAAGAGCTCAGGATCGACGACTCATCTTTGGGTTTTATTCTGGATTATAAAAGCAAACTCGGACAAGCAAAACCCTAAATGACCGTACCGAAAGCATGGAAGATCCGAGAAAAAATCAAACCACAGGGCTTTTCAACAACATCTCTGCTACTTATGATTTCGTAAACCGGTTGATGACCTTCAGAATGGACAAATTGTGGCGAAAAAAAACCATTGCACAACTGAAGCCCTATTGTCCCTATAAGATCCTTGACGTAGCTACAGGTACGGGTGATCTGGCATTAGCTGCATGCAAACTAAATCCACAACAGGTAATAGGCATTGATCTGGCGGAAAAAATGCTTGAAATTGCGAAACAAAAAGTCGTTCAAAAAGGAGTATCTGATAGGGTATCCTTCCAAACAGGTGATGCTGAATCAATTCCCTTTCCTGATGAATCATTTGATGCCGTGACTATCGCATTCGGGATCCGAAACTTTGCAAATCTTGAAAAGGCATTTAAAGAAATAATACGCGTCCTTAAACCAGGAGGAATAGCATCAATCCTTGAAACTTCGAGACCACGGAGATTCCCTTTAAAACAATTATATAAATTCTACTTTACCAGTATTCTTCCCTTTCTGGGAAAAGCTATTGCCAAAGATAAATATGCTTACAAATATTTTGCAGATACAGTCATGACCTTCCCACAAAGAGATGACCTTTTAATAAAACTCAATGCTGCAGGGTTTTCTAAAAGCTTTTACAAACCTGTTAGTTTTGGAACTGTGACAATTTATATAGCAATAAAATAAAATAAAATATTTTTTTATACATATTAATATACTAATTTAGTGCGCGCTTCGTTATAAGATGGCATAGCTAAACAATTATGAATAAAGTAATTAGTATAATAATTCTTCTAATCCCATCGGTTCTTAATGCCCAGGAAGGATCAACAAAAGTCCAGAATTATCAGGATATTGATAATAAAGCCATCCATTTTGGGTTTTCACTCGGCACAAATATTTCAGATTTTACTTTCATTAGAAACAAAAATGCTGCAGGTAAATCAAACTATAAGCTTGATCTAAACGAACCATTGCAAACCATTGGCTTTAACGTAAATATCGTATCGGAATACCGGCTCAACAAATATTTTTCCCTGCGTTTCACCCCGGGCTTGATTTTAACATCCGACCGGCCTATTATTTGTTATAATACATTTGGTGATAATATTGATACTTCATTTGAGGTATCTGCCATCGAATCGAACTATCTTGATTTTCCTTTTTACGTTAAATTTAGCTCAAAACGGATCAATAATTACAAACCATATCTTCTTACCGGTGGCAGCTTCAGGTATGACCTTGTTGCAAGAAAGAATTATACGGATAAACAAGCTGTAAAATTACAAAAAACCCCTCCTATTGATTTAACATTTGATTTCGGTTTTGGAATTGACTATTATTTAGTTTATTTCAAATTGTCTACAGAGTTAAAGCTATCTACCGGTTTGATGAATGTTCTTTATGACAAACCTCCAACAAATGAAAACCTAACCGAGTACTGGAATACTCTTGACGGTATGAGATCATCCATGATCATTCTTTCCTTTAGTTTTGAATAATTATTAATTACCCTTTCTCCTTTTCAGGTTCTTTATTAAAACGGGTGTTAATTATTTTTTTTTTGTAAATAACTTAATAATAAATATATTTAAAGCCGTTATCTTAAGTTATAATTGAAATATGATATTACTATTTAAATCTTTCAAAGGATATATGCCAATCGTTCCTCTATTCTTTCAGACAAAAAGAATAGCCCAATTTATTTCATCATTATCAATAATACATCCAATATATATAAACCAAATCAACCCTAAAACTACACCAAAATGCCAAACCAAAACCATAAAGCTTATTTACGCAACCTTTTGGTTTACTTAATTATTTGTATAAGCTTCATTGCATATTCGAATAGGTTACCTACGGAAGATGAAACGAAAATCAATGCACAGTTTAGCGAAAGAAGCAAAACGTTGGAAGTTGAAATGAATAAATTTGGGCAAGGAATATATCTTGTTGAGCTGACAATTGGTAATAAAAAAACTACAAGTAAAATCATAAAAAAATAATTTAATGAAAAAGCACCTTCTATTTGTTATAGCTCTGATATCTTTCAGTTTTAATTCGTTTGGAATTAACTATTACATAGATTACGTAAATGGCAATGACTCCAATGATGGTCTTAGCACATCAACAGCCTGGAAACATTGCCCGGGTGATGACCAGGCTACAGTTAATGCAGCTTCTGCAGACCTACAACCTGGTGATAATATATATTTTAAAGGAGAAGTGACCTACAGAGGCTCTATTACAATCACGAATAGCGGTACTGAGGCAGATCCCATTTCGTATATTGGAAACGAATGGCCCAACCTGGAAAACAGCAAAGCAACTATATCCGGTGCAGATCCCTTGGAACTAACATGGACGCAATGTTCATCAGGTGACTTGCCAGACAATCCCAATTATACAAACATATATTGGGCAAGCCTGCCCGAGGCATACAATTTGTTTGGTCACCAATTCTTTCTAGATAATGAGCAAATATTTCCAGCTCAGGATCCAAATTTATCTGATCCCTTTTGGGAAGACAGGATAAGCGAATTTTATAGGGTTTCTTTAAATAATATAACGCGTACGAGTATTGTAGATTCATCCTTTTTTATTCAAAATGATACGGCTTACTGGAATAATAGCTATGTTTTGATTTGGGTAAGACCTAATGTAATAGAAATACGTGAAATTACTAAGTATATTCCCCAGGAGTACAAAATTCAATTCGACTCACTCCCCCGGGAAGCTATTTATGGTGACCGGGATCAGTTTTATTCAATTGTAAACCACATTGATTTTCTTGATAGAGAAGGAGAATTTGTAATTGATAATGAACAGCAAAAAATATTTCTATGGCCATCTGTATCAATTGACCAGGCTTCATTATCCATTAGTCAAAGATCTTGCGGTATTGATATTTATGGTCAAAGCAACCTGATTATTGAAGGATTTGTTGTTACAGGTTTTACAAGTGAAAACAATGCATTAGGGATCGCCAATAATAAAACATGGGGAGACAGAGCACAAAACATAATCCTAAGAAACAATGAGGTTACAAACATAAAGACCAAAGATGGGAGGAAGGGTAGTATCTCTATAATATATATGGAAAATGTCTTACTTGAAAATAACTGGGTATATAACTGTCAGCGAAATTCGGCTGTAATGATTAGTTCACGTAGTGTTACAGCAAGAAGTAACAAGCTGCAAAAATGTGGTTACAAGGGTTTTTGGGTAATGGGTGGAGATAATGTAGTAATTGAAAATAACGATGTCAGTGATTTTTATGGCACACATGCTACAGGCATCTCAATCTTTGATTCAAAAGATGTGCTGGTAACGAAAAACAAATTTTATAATTCAGGCGGGCTTTTATCTTTTGAAGATGATACCAATCTTATCATCACAAATAATATTAATTATTTTATTGGTGATTCTAACGGCAGTGATATGGTAAGGGATAATCATGCAATGAATGGAGGATATCTTATTGTTACTAATAATACAGTAATTAATTCAGCTAAAAATGTAGCCTTTGCATTTGGTCCAGGAGATCTTGACACAACGAAAGTAATTGTAAGAAATAATATTACTGATGGTTGGAGCAATGCTTCAATACATTGTCAAACCTCAAACAATATATATACAGGTTTATCATGGAACCAAATGGAACGATATGGTTGGTATCTTATGCCGGGAGAATCTGTAGTTGAAGACCTGAGTTTAATCTTCCAGAATCCCGGAAAATACAATTACAAACTCATGGAATCTGGTCCTGCCGTTGATGCAGGGGTAGATATTACAACCGAACTCCCGGCTTCTGTCCTCTCAGAGATCAGCGAAACTTTTCCGAAATTCAGCTTTAACACAGATTATTTGGGAAGGCCACGAGGTAATGGAACAGCATGGGACCTGGGAGCATATGAATTTTATATCGAAGATACATCAACCACAATTAATTCTCTTTCAAATGAAGGATTGGATTTTTTTATTTATCCAAATCCTGCATATGATTATATAATGGTACAGACGCACGATCGTGCGTCTCCACAATATACCGCATACCTTTATAACATCACCGGCACCCTTTTAAAAACCATTGAGATCAACGATATTAAAACACGGATTGACCTTCAAAATTACCCCTCGGGTGTTTATTATTTGCAGATGGTCGTAAGGACGCCATGCATGGCGTCCATGCAGCAAACAACATTAAAAATCATTAAAAAGTAAAGACGTACGATCGTACGTCTCAACAATAAAACAGAATAATATGAAAAAACTTATAAACAACCTAACCATCATATTTTTATTGTGCATACTCTCTTCAGTAAGCTGCTATGCTCAGATAATAACCGCCGCAAGCTGCTCACAGGAGGATGTACTAACTGCCCTTAATTTGGCATCCGATGGCGATACGATTATGATTCCGGAAGGTCAATCCATATGGAGGTCATCAATAGATTTAAAGGGTAAAAGCATAAATATATTTGGTGCTGGTATAGGTAAAACAATTATTATAGATAGTACTTCTTCCGATTGGAAACAAACTATTTTTTGGCAAGCTACAAATGCAGAATGTGTTACAAGAATCTCAGGTATTAGCTTTAGAGGACAAAGTGATGCCCGTGGAGTAATATATTTATCTGGTAAGGATTTCAGAATTGATCATTGTGAATTTGAGGATCTAGGATATAGAGCAATTATGATATTTGGCAACTCCAATGGAGTAATAGATCATTGCACTTTTAGAGGAGTATTTAGATCATCAATAGCAATAATGGGAGATGCTCATGCTTCATGGGCAAGGGAGCACACTCTTGGTACTAAAAATTGTGTTTTTATTGAAAACTGTCTGTTTGATTACCCTTCAATACAAGATTCAGCAGTTGATGCATATAGTGGAGCTCGATATGTTTTTAGATATAACACGGTGAAAAACACAAATTCAGGACATCATGGTAATGATGGTGGCAATCCCAGATCAACAATGCAATTTGAATTCTATAATAATCAATATAATGCTGAATCAGGTGTTTTTAATGCAATCTATATTAGAGGAGGATCCGGAGTTATTTTTAATAACGAATTTAGTGGAGAATATTACGCCACAATTTCAGTGACAAATTATAGGACTTGCATTGGAGAAGGATATACCGGGGTCTTTGGTTTAGAGAGATGTGATGGTTCTGATAGTATTGATGGGAATTTTGCTATAGATCAAGGTCAACATTTAGGGGCCAGCAGTCTTCTAACTTGCACTATTCCAGGGAAGAGTTGGAATAGCGATGAGTGGGTTGATTATTATTTATGGAATATTACTGATGAGAGTAAAGGATTAATTACTGGTAATACTGCAAATACAATTACAGTGCAAGCGCTTGAAGGTGGAACGGATAATGATTTTGATACCAGTGACAGCATAATGATTACAAATGGATATCCCTGTCAAGATCAGATTGGCAGATCAACAAATCAAATACTACTCCCTTTGTTTGAATGGAATAATACAAAAGATGGAGCTGATGCAGATATAATTGTTCCTGATAATTTCCCGGACTGTGACGGGCCTGCTCAGGTAGATCATATTAAAGAAAACAGGGATTATTACAATGATGTAGTCACCTATAATTCTGTTACAGATTATTATACGGCTACCTATACCGATGATGATGGAAGCCAAAAAGAATTTTCGTATAGGCCCTATATATATCCTCATCCCCTGGTCACAGAACAAGATGGTACAGGAACTAAAGAAATATCCCAAATAAAATCTTTTAATATATATCCAAATCCTGCATCTGATTATATCATTGTACAGACGCACGATCGTGCATCTCCACAATATACCGCATACCTGTATAACATCACCGGCACCCTGTTAAAAACCATTGAAATAAATAGTAACGGAACAAAAATTGACCTGTCAGATATTATGCCCGGAATTTACATTATAAGAATGATTACCACTACAAACCAATATTCAGCTAAATTAATTAAACAGTAAAAAAATGAAAAAAATTAAATTTTATGTCATACACCTTTTATGTCTTGTGCTTTTCATTACAACGGCATGTAAAAAAGATGAAGTTGAAAAAGGCAGCTTGTCATTAGAAAACATTCAGGCCCTGATAGATTCTGCAAAAACAGGAGATGTTATTACATTGCCGGAAGGTACAGTTACATGGGATAATGCCTTATCCATTGATAAAGGTATTACCATACAAGGTGCCGGTATGGACAAAACCATTATTATAAACGGAAGTGCAGAAAGCGGAAAAAACGTGATCTATGTTGATGGCAATGAAGGGGAGCAATTTATTATTAAAGGCATAACCTTTAAGGGCGCATTAGGCACTGCAGATGATAAAGCCAACACAATATTTATTGCCGGCAACTGTAAAAATTTCCGTATCACCAATTGTAAGTTCATGGACGGAGGATCGCACTCCATTGGCACAAGAGGAGATACATACGGTGTTATTGACCATTGCGAATTTATAAATGCCTCGCAGGAATGTATTGTTGTTTTTCATTATGGAACAGGGGATAATTCCTGGACACAGGGTGATATGTTTGGAACTGCCAATGCGGTGTATGTTGAGGACTGCAATTTTGATTTTGTCACCAGGGGTGACCATGCCATTGTATCAAATAATGGTGGAAGGTACGTTTTCAGGTATAATACCATTACCTCCGCAAAGGAACGGAATTCAACCCAAATTGATGCACATGGAAATTTCTTCGCGGACAGGGGTACTTATTCTGTAGAGATTTATGAAAACACTTTAAACAGCGGAAGAAGCTGGTACGGAATGTATATACGGGGAGGTTCAGGGGTTATTTTTAACAATACATTCACTGGTGATTATCCCAACCCTATCACCTTCACCAATTATCGTTCATGGGAGCCCGATTTAACCACACCATGTGGTTATGTGGCTTGTGATTACCCTGCTCCAGACCAGATCAACAATTTCTACATCTGGAATAACATTGTGAATGGATCGGAAGCAGGAATCTCTTTCATGGACCGCGGACTGGAAACTGAACATATCCAGGAAAACCGGGATTATTTTTTGGTTGAAAAACCGGGTTATGAGCCCTATGCCTATCCGCATCCTTTAACTTTAGATAAATAAAGTATGAAGAGTTTTCCAGAATAGTTCTCCAAATCCATTCCCGACAAATCCCAATTATGGTTCTTTGTCAAGTGGAAAATGAATGCCCGTAATTGCTTCACACTTCTCAAGGAATAAGTCCTGCAGGGCAGTGCCTCCGGCTTCATTCAAATACGGTCTTTCTTTTTGGTGATAAAAGTACCGGCCACTGATTTTTGCTTCATCGCTTACTGCTAGCCATACCTGCGTTTCGTATCCCTTCTGAAGGTCGTCAGTTGCGCCTGCACCTCCCATTTTTGTCGGGACCCACCCCGGATCTACTGCATTCGAATATACTTCGGGCCATTTGCGGGCTACAACCATGGCCAGTAAAGTAACCCAGGCTTTTGAATCGGAGTAGGCAATATGGCCTGCATCCAGGCTTTTAAGGTTCAGGGTACCCTGTAGCTGCAATCCTGAACTGAGATAGATTAATCGTTTGGGTGGCGGAATTAAGCAGGTAAGCACATAAGGTGCAATGGTGTTCACAGCAAGAATCATTTCACCCGGTGCATGATAAACGCCTGCATTATGAATAATGGCATCGAATGTCCCGAGGGCATTTACTTCAGCAGCCAGTCGTTTGGTTTCTTCGAGGTCCGACAAATCAGCTACTAATACATTTTCGGCACCAGGCACTTTGTTCATTGCATATTCTCCACGTTGAGTATTACGTGCATGCAGCACCAACTGATGCCCTTCATCAACCAGCTTTTTGGCCGCCAATTGTCCCAAGCCATCTGCTGATCCTGTGATAAATATCCTTGCCATATCAATTCCTTTACTAAAAATACAAGTTACGGGGCAGAAAGTTCATTTAAAACCAATCATCCCGATGAAGGATTTTTTTTATCCTTATGAAAATATTACGCCATGCTAAGGAAGAAAATTCTCTCCCTCAAAGAGATTATCGTTGCACCCGTATGAAAATCTTCGTCAAAACCTACGGCTTTATTACTTTTAAGGTGGCAATAAAACGGTTGTTTGCAAAAACTTCAGCCATATAAATCCCGGAGTTCTCAGGCAAACAAAGTATGGTTTTTTCTGCATAGTTATAGTGGTTTACAGAAATAAGCTGCCCGGTAATATCAAAAAGCTTTATTGTTACCTCCTCATATTTCTTTCCCAAATCTATTGTAACAGACTCTTTAGCAGGAACAGGATAGCATGTAATGCCGGGAAATATGGATTCCTGCATGAAACCCACTATTTCCATATCATAGCACCGGGAAGTATCCATACAGCCCTTTTGCGTTATTTGCACGGCATAGGAACCATTTGTGACGGGGGTAAACGATTGGCCGGTTTCATCAGCAACCGGTACCATCGTACTGCAATCCAGCCATTGACAGGCAGCATCTGTGGCATAGGCTGTCAGTGTGCCGGAAGCTTCAGTTACGGTAACATTTACTTTGTTAATTTTCAGGTGAATGGTTATTATGCTATCGCAACCTGCCATGTTTGGGATGGTGTCAACATAGGTGCTGCTTGTTGTCCAGGTGTACTTCTCACTGGGAGAGGTATAGCTAAAGCAAGCAGTATCATATATTGTATCATAGGTTGGTTCCAGAATGGTTAAATGAACCGTTATTATACTGTCGCAACCGGTGGCATTTGGGATGGTATCTGAGTAGGTATTGCTTTGCGTCCAGGTATATAATCCACTGGGAGATGTATAGGAATTGCATACTTCAATGTCGATTGTACCTGAAGTCGGGTATTTGCTGCTTTCATATGCCCCGATATCAGGTATTCCGACACGGGGATAGCCCCTCTGGTCATACGGAAACATACTGGAGCCGCTATTAATAGCAGGACTATTGCACAGTAAGGCCACAGTGGGGGTGGGGCCACCATTCTCAGCCAGGGTATCCAGGAGGCAGTCAGTATTTTGAAAATTACCTGGTCCTGAAAAAATTGAACCCATGCTTCCATCACTGGAGATGTTATTGGCTGATGTAATATAATTTACAAGAGCTTCATTAATATATAGGTTGTCTTTATTATCGAACAGGCAGTTTCTTATGTTCATATATAGTGTATCATAGTCTAGAGCAAATATGGAAAGGGCTACGGCATCCGTATTATGACCTGCAAAAGTACTATTGGTCATGGTAATTGTTAAGTTACCAGGATCTGGCATTGACATTAGTTCAATTGCTTGCCCATCATTAGCAGATGAATTGCCATATATGGTAGAGTTGGTAATATGTAATTCGCTGATATTATCTAAATAAATACCTCCTCCAGACCCTGGACATGTGTTGTGGTGTATGGCCGTATTTTCAATACTTAATTTGGAGCCTAAACCACTTACCCTTATGCCTGCACCATAAGATAAAGTCAGGGTATTCGAATGAATGTTGCAATGTTTTACCTTTAGGTCAATGCTATTTCCACTTATAGCAGCGCCAAAATTGAGAGCAAATCCGTTTTTCAGTTCCAGCCCTGAAATCTCTACTGTGTTAAGGCTACTGTTTCCATCATAAAAAATACGGCTGGTCCCCCCGCCATCAATGGCCAGGCTGTCGGCTCCGGGCCCCTGTATAGTAATGCTCTTTGCTATATCAAGTTGGGATAAAACAGTAATAACCCCTGTAACACTAAAGTTGATGGTGTCGCCATTTGCAGCATCAGCCAGGGCCTGCCTGAGCGAGCCTGCCCCTGAATCATTGGTGCTGGTAACCGTAATAATTGTTGCATTGCATAGGGGCATTATGCAACAGGCCAGTAAAATCAAGATGGTTTTTTTCATTTGCTTTTTGTTTTGTCCTTGAATCCACAAAAACCTGACAGGTTTTGAAAACCTGACAGGTTTAATTAAATCGGATCATTCGATATAAAAATGATAAATATTAATGAAAGGAATGGCTATTGCCAAAGAATTATAACCTTAGAAAAATCTTAACAAGACATGTTAAACACCAGGAAATCAATTAGTATTGTATTAAAAAGTCGAGGAGGTTTTGCTCCGGGTATAATCCCAGTTTTTTGCGGAGGCGGGAACGTGCCACATCCACACTTTGAGGCTCTGTGGAAGTAAGTATGGCTATTTGTTTTGAGGAAAAGCTTAAGCGTAATAAGGCTGCCAGCTTACGTTCTGCCGGACTAAGTTCGGGAAAATCACCATGTAACTTACGGTAAAAATCCTCATGTATATTTTTAAAGCTGGTTTCAAAATCATCCCAAAGTGCATTTTTATTTTGAATTTCATGCTGGCGAATAATATTGTCTATTTCGCGAATATCTTTCTTTTTCGTTTGTTTCTGTTTTAATGCTTTTAATTGTTTTATCATCCTGTTATTGCCCTGGGTCAGTTCAATTAAATGCAGGGCCTTTGATGTAAGTTCTTTATCCAGCACATTGAGTTTTTTGGATAAAGCAACATGGCGTTCCTTCTCCTTTATTACGGCCTGTTGTTCGTTTCGCAGTTTCGTATATCCCTTGTCAATTTCCCTGATATGGCTTTTTTTTAGCGCTTTAAGGAAGAATATTGAACCTACAAAAAAACCAATTGCAGCAGCAATAAGTGAAACTACAATGTACCATTGTATCTCAAATTTTGTGATGGTGATGAATGCAATAAGAAAAGTGATGAAATAAGCAATTGCATAAAGTGTTTGATATTTATTTGCACAAAAACCTGTAACGGTTATGGCAAGGATACTTACAAAAATGGTTTGCCAAAAATAAGGAATGGAAAGGTCAGGAAAAGAACGAAAGTAGAAACAGGCAATAAAAAAATTGGTAAGCGTGGAATATACCAGAATATTGCTGGCTAATCCCAGGCGTATTTTCTTTTTGTAATAAAAAAATGTACTGCTGGCAACTATAACGAGGGTAATGCTGTCGACCAAAATTAACGGGTAGTACTTTTTGTTTATATTAATGGGGAAATAACAAATGGTAGCAACAAAAAATATGGAAGATGCAATATAAAAATACTTTATCATCGCATCTTTCCTGAATCTGTCCACAGTGTTTGTCAGTAAATTGATATGCATGATGTCCCTGAAAAATAAATAGTATGTTTTTGAGAAATTAGCATTCCATATTATAAAAATACTTCATGCTAAAGTATTTATTATTCCAATGTTATCAAAATAAAACCTGGTGCTTATTCCTCTTAAAAGTATCAACCGGAATAATATTGCCAGGTATTGCAATAATATATTCTGACTGAGCCGGAAGATTACATTTTAAAAAAAGCAACAAAGCATTATGGGAGTTTTAACCCGTTTATGACCATACGATCTGTACGGCTTTGGAAAAAAAAATCATGGCTCCTCTCCCATTGCCCTGCCAAATGTAACATAGCGGCCATTGCTTATTTAGAATCAACCAAAATAACGATTTGCCGGGTTACTAATTTGCCGTTTTGGGTATAAATATATATAAGGACATTTTAGCGCGGATAGGAAAATATTTGAAAATACTATTATGATGTTGCTCAAAGCACGATTTTATTTACAATATGGTATTAACCTAAATATAAACAGGGTAACCTTTTTAGCTCCTATTCTCAATCAACCGGGAATAGTCCGGGGTGGCCGTGTGCCATTCCGGGTTTCCTTTTTGGGAGGTGATGATGCCATAAAATGTGCTGGGGGTATCATAATGGAAGCTCATGATGCCATAAAATGGCCTCAGTGTATCATAATACCGTGTTATTGCATCATAAAATCATCTCTTGTTATCATTCTATTAGCTCCGGGTATCATAATGCCATCTCCGGTTATCATAAAATCATCTCGGGATATCATAAAACGATCTGCGACTGCCATAAAATCATCTCGGGGTGCCATAATGTCATCTCAGGGTATCATAATGGAAAGTGAGC
>JAFGOZ010000510.1 GCA_016926235.1 Bacteroidales bacterium
ATCTATCCAGGAGCAGATGGGCAATTCGACTTGTACGAGGACGAAGGCGATAATTACAACTATGAAAAAGGAAAATATACAATTATTCCGTTCAAATGGAATGAGAAGGACCAATCCTTAACAATCGGTTCAAGACAAGGATATTATCCAGGTTTTCTGACAAAACGAATATTTAATGTGATATTAGTGCATGAATCGGAAGTTAAAAGTAAATATGTAAGTAAATTTAAAAGACAGATTTCCTATACAGGAAAGGATATTAAAGTAAAATTCAATTAATATCTGGTCAATCACCCAAAAATGATAGAATCTTAAAGATTTTCGAGATTATTTTCAAGATGATTAAATGCCAATGCACCTACCTTTAGTAGATTTTTTAATTTAAATCAAACCTTGAAAGTCAAAGGATATATATTCACTTTCTTACTAATATACTTAGGATCTATTAAAGCTCAGAATGAGCAAATATTAGTCTCATCTGTAAGAGTTAAAAAGTGTTTTGATTTCAGCTGGCAGTTCCACAAAGGCGAAATAGCTATGAAGCGTGTAGTAAAAGTTGGTGGTCAAGGAGGACTGACAGATGTGAATGTTGAACTAATAAACAAGGATACCGTCATTGATTACTCAGATTTGAATAGCTACAAGGTTTTCTATCCAGCCGACTGGAAAGAAGTTAATGTTCCGCACGATTGGGTTGTTGAAGGTACTTTTATGCACGATAATACAATGGGCAGTCAACCGGCCAGTAATGGGTATCTACCTACAGGTATCGGTTTTTACAGGAAAGAATTCGAAATTCCAGCAACTGATTTAGGAAAAAAAATATCCATTGAATTTGATGGGATTTTTAGAAACAGTACAGTTTGGGTGAACGGAAACTACCTTGGTAGCCACAAAAGCGGATATGTGCCTTCAAACTACGATTTAACAGACGTGTTGCGCTATGGCAAGGAAGGTAAAAATGTTATTCTTGTGCAGGTTGATGCCAGAGAATATGAAGGTTGGTGGTACGAAGGTGGAGGTATATACCGGCATGTGTGGTTAATTAAAACTGACAGGCTGCATGTGGCCAGGTTTGGGACTTTTGTATCAACTCCCAAAGTTTCAGAAAATGAGGCCACGGTTAGCATAAAAACTACACTGGTAAACGAATATAGAGTGAAAAAAAATCTAACCCTGGTATCAAAAATAGTTGACAGCAAAGGGGCTGTACTAGATACAAAAATTTCATCGCAGACGATAGAACCTTATAGTAAGGGGGAAATTTCACAAACAGGAGCAATTCAAAAACCTTTACTTTGGTCGCCTGAAACGCCAAACCTCTATAAGGTATTGGCAGAAGTTTCAGAAAACGGAAAAATCGTTGATACTTATGAAACTACTTTTGGTGTAAGAACCATAGAATTTAATCGCAATGGTTTTTTCCTCAACGGCAAATTATATCCGGTGAAAGGCACATCCAATCATCAGGATTTTGCTGGAGTTGGTGTGGCATTGCCAGATAAAATAAACGAATATAAAATAAAGTTGCTTAAAGAAATGGGCTGTAATGGCTATCGAACTGCACACCATCCTCCCACACCGGAAGTTCTTGATATATGCGATAGACTGGGAATGATTGTGTTGGACGAGAACCGTTTTTTATCAAGCAGCGAAGAAGGAATAAAAGACTTGACTTCTATTTTGCTCAGAGACCGGAACCATCCATCGATATTTATGTGGTGTTTGGAAAACGAAGAATGGATACAGGGAACGGTAACAGGAACAAGGATTCTTGAGTCGCTTGTGGCTGTAGCACATAAAATTGATCCCACGCGCCCGATAACAGCCGCTATGAACCATAGTCGGAATGAAGGCGGGTATGCTGAGGTACAGGATGTTGTGGGGTATAATTACGGGGATAAGAAAAGGGCCTATATATTAGACCATGAAAATTATCCGGACAGAATAATTTTTTCTACTGAAGGAACAAGTTATATCTCAACACGTGGAGAGTATGAAAATAACTGGGAAAAAGGCTATGTGTCAAACCTTGGTTTATGGGAACCTAATTGGGGACCGTTACCCGGTGAAGACTGGGCTGATGTAGTTAATTATCCGCACCTGGGAGGTATGTTTATATGGTCGGGCTTTGATTACAGGGGTGAACCTACACCTTATTGGTGGCCTTGTGTAAGTTCCTATTTCGGGATTTTGGACATCTGCGGTTTCCCAAAAGACGGTTATTATGCCTACAAGGCAGCATGGAAAGATGACCCTTTAGTTCACATTTTTCCACATTGGAACTGGCCGGATAAAATTGGGGACAGCATTCAGGTTCACTGCTATACTAATTGCGATGAAGTTGAGCTTTTTCTTAATGGTAAAAGCATGGGAAAACAAAAAGCTGTTCCATATAAAAAGCTCATTTGGGAACTGACTTACAAACATGGAAAACTTGAAGCAAAAGGCTATAACGAAGGAAAACTGGTAACAACCGATGTTGTTGAAACAACGATGGAGCCTGCTCAAATAGAGTTAATTAGCGATGTTAATACACTAAAAGCAGATGGTTGCGATGTAGCCATAATCCAGGTTGCCATTAAAGATGCAAAAGGCAGGGTAGTGCCAACTGCTGATAACCATGTAAAATTCACTATAGAGGGTCCTGGAAAAATAATTGGAACCGGTAATGGGAACCCTAGCAGTCACGAACCCGATAAAGCTAGTCAGCGCAAAGCTTTCAATGGTTATTGCTTGGTTCTTGTACAATCTGATAAGCAAACTGGGGATATCAGATTAGTAGCTGCTTCTGAAACGCTCAAGAGTAGTGATGTAGTAATTAAAGCACAATAAGTGTTATAATTTCATTATTTATAAACTAACAAAAACCAATACTATGATAGATATTTTTTATAACAATAAAAAACCTGATTATGAAACAAATAAAAATACCAAATGAATTTTTTAGACATTTTAAGAAAAAAATGTTTATAGGACTACTTATGCTTTTTGTTATGAATATTCTTCATGCACAAGAGCATATAGTACAAGGTATAGTAACCGATGAATTTAAAATGCCCATTCCAGGAGCAAATATTACAA
>JAFGOZ010000511.1 GCA_016926235.1 Bacteroidales bacterium
AAACACCGGATGGCAAAAAACGCAAAATTCATTATCTTAGCGGAGGAGACGGTTTGTCAGCCATATACGTAGAGGAGGATGGTAACAGCCATTTCTATTATGCTTATACCGATTACCTTGGTTCTTTGACAGCACTGACAGATGCGGACGGTAACGTGGAGGAGCGTCAAGCATTCGATCCCTGGGGAAACAGACGTGAACCATATGACTGGACAAGTCTTATTACTACACCCGTAAGTAATATTACAGGCCGTGGTTATACAATGCATGAGCATTTGGATGGTTTTGCCCTCATTAATATGAATGGCAGGGTTTACGATCCGCAGATTGCTCGTTTCTTAAGTCCTGATCCACAGCTACAAGCTCCTGGGTATTGGTTGAATTATAATCGGTATGGGTATTGCTGGAATAACCCGTTAATGTATACTGACCCTTCGGGGGAAATAGTTTGGATGCCAATTATAATTGGAGCTATTGTTGGTGCTTACATTGGAGGCTCCACAGCAAATGGTACTTATGACCCTACTATGTGGGATTATAATTCAGGTAAAACATGGGGTTATATGTTGGGCGGTGCTGTTGTTGGAGGCGTTTCGGGTGGACTTGCCTATGGCGTAGCAACATCAGGTATACCTTTCGCAAATACTGCGGCAATAATGACAGGTTCATTTACTAATAGCGTAGGCATGAATATAGTTACTGGTGGACAAACTCCCGTTTCTATTAGTTTTGGCGTAGCATCATACAATTTCACTTCAGGTGATTGGGGTTATTTAGGAAAGAAAGGTAATTCCGCTCTTGAGAATATTGGGTATGGCTTAGGAGCATTAGCAAATGTAGCTGATATACTGGCAGGCTTTAAACCAGGAAGTGTGGAATTAAGAACTGAAAATGACCCAAATTATAGTAAGCCAGAAGGAGTTTATGATGAAAATGGCAGATTAATAGGTACAAGGGATGTTCCCCGAAAAGATTTAATAGGTCATTCTCAGTTAAATAGAAATGGAAAACCAGTTGTTGATTGGGGTCCTACAGAAGGTGTTAGTGGTTTTGGGGATTGGGTACCAGGTACAAATTCTTATGAAGGGGGCGTGCCAATTGCAACTGCAAAAATGAAATGGAGTCCGCTCACAATAGATGGTGTTAACGTTAATAGAATATCAAGTTGGAATCCTTCTGGTAAATATAATCTTGCATTTAATAGCTGTGTTTCTCAAACTTCGAGAGCTCTTAATGCATCTGGAGTGTTTAATGTTGGGATACATCCATATTTATTACATGCACAGATTTACTTGCGTTCGATAGGATTTAGGCCATCGCTTTTTTCATCATATATGTATCAATATTAAAAAACTATGATTTGTAAAGCACTTATAATTGCACAGCTAATGTTTTTTAGCTGTGCAGATTCTCAAACTCAAGAAAAGATGCATACTGTTCAAATTTCTGATGTCAGGGTTTACTTATATTCTGGCAATAAAGGGTTTACTACTGCGGGAGCATATTCTCATTTTGATGATATGATTAAGAGTGGAATAAAGACCAAACAATTAGTTGATATTGATTTAAATAGCATTCAATCTATTTTGAATAAAGCCGAACAAAAAAAGCATTGGCAGACTAAGGTTGGAATGAACATTACTTTCTGTGAGATAAGTTTTAAAGAAACTGATATTTTAAGTAAAGTAATTATACGAACGGGTAGGGAAAAAACAATAGTTACTGACTTAACTCGAAATATTGACTATATTATAACAGACTCAGAAGATATAAGTTGGCTACAAGCTTTTATCAATGGGCTCAAAACTGAGTAACAAAAAAGCCGGATTTGCTCCGGCTTTTTTGTTATAATATACTTTGCAACTTAGCTTTAGCAAAAAACGCATCGAGCATTGCGAAAACATGCCCTTTATCTTCTTTAGAGAGCCTTTCCAGTTCCTTCATTCGTTTTAAGGTCTCATTATCTATATTTTGGTATTCAGCATCTTTAACAAGATAGTCTATAGTAACGCTCAGTGCATCGGCTATTTTAGCAGCTGTATCAATGGAGGGTTTAATCTCATCACGTTCATACTTCCCGATAATATCTCCAGAAGTTCCTACCACTTTGCCCAAATCGCCTTGGGTCATTTTTTTCTGCTTTCTTGCGTATGTTATTCTTTCTCCAAACGTCATTATTAGTCAGATTTATGAGTTAAAAATGAACTTATTGACAAAAATAAGTGAATAAAATATCATAAACAATTTATTTAATACTTGCTTTAAAAAGAATGATTAGTTAGTTTTGTGAATTATTTATCGGAAAATTTATTTTTCAACAAAATTGGCTACTATGGAAATCCAGGAAATAAAGCAGCGTTTAAGCATCCTTGCAGTCTTGAAATATTAAGGCCACCACCCCGACCCCAACAACCACATAAAATGTCCCTTCCACGCCGACGACACCCCAAGCATGAAGATTTACCCAAACACACATACATTTAACTGCTTTGGCTGCGGTAAAAACGGTGACCAGATAGAATTTATCCAGTTAAAAGAGAAATGCAGCAAACGCGAAGCAATTGAAAAGGCAAAGACTTTAATAAACCCATGACACAATATAAAA
>JAFGOZ010000512.1 GCA_016926235.1 Bacteroidales bacterium
AATGCCGGGGATTAAAAAAGAGCTGCCGTTTATTTATTTTAAGGCATCGAGGTATACTCTATATTTTTTGATGACCTCTTTTCTCCATGGTTCTTTGTCCTGCGGTAACATTTCATTATTGACAATGAATAAAATATCACCATTTTTTATTGAAATAAGTTTTATATTATTGGGTGCAGGTTTATTCCTATATTCATAACCATTAGATATCCAAGTATCCTCATTGAAAAATAAAATTGCATCTGCGCTTATAATTTCACCTGCTTTGAGATATTGGTTTTCTTCTGTTAATCCGCTTTGATTTAATTTGTGTTCACGTATGTCAATTCAATTTTTGATCGTTCGACAACATTAAATCCGTTTACCAGCAAGGCTTCTTCCCATTTTGCGCGTTGCCGGGGATGCCATTCTTCATGAGCCCGTTCATAATTCGTACAAACCACAAACACCGTTCTTACATGCGAATGCTCCGCCTGCGGATTGATGACGATGTCTCCGGCAAGGCATCCACAAACGAGGGTAAGAGTTAATATTGTCGTTATTTTGATCATATCTCTGTCCGGTTCAATATCAAAAGTTAATCGATCCGGCGCGGAAAGTCAAGGATTTGTTTGGATTTATGATGGAATTAGAAAAAAAGTCGTAAAATACTACTTTTGAGGATAATAGGGAGAATAGTCTATTCATTTCTGACACAGCGTACGGAATTACCATATTTCTTACTATCATCACCGCGAAAAACAGATGAATTCCAATGCACTAAATTGAAATATTCCGCCGAGGTACTATCGGATTCCGTAGATGACCAAAATGTAGCCTCTACACCCAATCTATCATATTCGCCATCCTCGTCACGTTCTCCACTGGGAAATGCAGTAAAACCGCTTTCATTAGTTGCTCCAGTATTAGGGTCTCTCCATTGTTGCGTACCAGTAGCTTTTATTTTACCACCCGCTAATTTTTGTCCGCCCAGGTAGCTCAAAAGTGCACTCCATTCGTCCAAAGAGGGCACATGCCATCCTTCTGGTGCTAAACCACGTTTATCATTTACAGCATACCAATTGTAAAGTAGACCATAAGTCCCGACTTTATTGGCAATATAATCAATGCCGCTGTAGCTACCTTTAAGTAGTTTTGCCCACATATCAGCTTCTTTTACAAGTGGTATATCATCGCCATTTCGATAATGAGTTACTTTTAGATTTTCTGCCATCCACCATTGATCTCCAATTTTGATAGCAAGGTAGGTATTACCGTCTATATCAGTTAACTTGTCTGTTTCAACTTTCTTACCGAATTGTGTCCAAAAGTTCCAATCTCCTTTTCTCTTCCCTTTTTTAAAGAATATTTCCAATTGTTTCTGCCCGTTTGAATAAAAATCAACAACTTTACCTGTGTATGGTTTTTTTTCGCTCGTGGCGTAAAAAAGACCATCTTTGCGCCTCTGCAATTGTTCTGACTTGATCTCTCTTCCGACATTTGAACATGCCATAAAAAGAAGAAGCATAATAAGAATTACGTAATCAAACAAAAAATTAATTTTTTTCATAAATTCATATCTCCTTGAAACATATTAAAAAAAATAATTAATATTAGTTTAGCTGCAAAGTAGATATATTAAATTAACTAATTTTTGACACATCTAATAGAACATCCATCCTTTTTATTCAAGGTTATTTTCCCAATTCTTAATTCATTATTCTGAAAACTTCGAGATATCGCTAAATCGCTATTTTTTTCTGTTCTAGTCCAAAAATAAGCGTAGCCACCATCTCCGTGAAAATAGTGGCTAGAGCCGGAACTTCTATGACCGCCTGGCAATATGGAAAAACCACTTCTATTCGTCACACCAGCGTTTGGCTCAGACCAGAGGTTGGTGCATATCTCCATCATTTTACCAGCTATTTGCCCACGATAACTATTACTATTTGCATTTTCTCGACTCATACCCAAGGACATTTCCAACACCATCCAATCATCATCCGTTGGAACATGCCAACCTTCTGGTGATATATTACGACTATCTTGGACAGAATACCAATTATAAAGATAACCATAGGTATACCAGGGAGCTATACCAAAGAAAACGCGATCTTCCTCATACTTGCAATATGCCCCATATTCAACTGAATCCCAAGTGGAGGCATCTACAGCGTGAGTAATCGGATCTCCATTACGGTAGCGAGTCACTTTCAAATTTTCTGCCATCCACCATTGATCTCCAATTTTTATTGTTTTATATATATTATCATCAATATCCTTTAATGTACCAACATCAAGTGCCTCTCCTCCCAATGTCCAAAATTTCCACGTAGGCAATAATTTCCCATGTCGATACTCACATTCTGATTGCTTGTCTCCATTCTCGTACCATGTCGTAAATGAGCCATGCAAGTATCCTTTTGAAAAATTGGCCTCAATCATTTTTTGTCCATTATTGTAATGTAAAAACGCTTTTCCACTATAGGGGGTATTATAGGAATCTCTATCCATATCAAAGACTTTATTGATATCATCCCTATCGGCAGTTGTAAGTTTTTCATAACTTACTTCCTTTTTAGAACAGAAGGTAGAAATAGAAAATACTGAAATAAGAAGGCCTAACTTCATAAATCTGAGATTTAACATTTATTTATCCCCTTTATCATAAAATAATTAATTTGGATTCAGTCAAAAAAATAAAAAAATCACTCGAATATTACTTCCTTTGGGATCATTTTTTCTATAATAGCAATATAATAATGAATAATCAAGCCAAAAATAATTGCTTTACACAAAATGTTTACATTTAAAATATTTTACAATCTCCACAGTAATCATAAATATTTTCATCAATTTTTTCCTTTTAAGATAATAATACTTATCATAGTTCAATGCACCAGTTAGTGGTGTTATTTAAAATTTGTATGTTTTCCGTATTCATTCATTGAAGTTTTAGGTGGTTTATAATATACGGTAAATTTTATACTTTATCTATTAATCAACAGAAACTAATTAGTTTTTATTACATAACAATTGACATAAGCATTTGTTTATTATGCAAATTATCGTATTCACTGGCAAATTCGTCGGGGCTTAGCTCCGAACCCAAAATATACTAAAACTTTTCTCGACGTTTATTCTTTTCACTTTATGCAGCATCTCATACCAAATAGTCAAATAGTCCTACAGTCTAATGGTCCCGGACACAGCGCACGGAAAAACCGAGTTGTATATCGTGGCTGTCGCGGTGGAAGTCTGAACCATCGTAATCCAGGTACCAGTGCCATGAGAGGTAATCATTGTAAGATGAGGCCGACCAAAAGAAAGCGTTGCTACCGAGATAGTAAAAATTACCATTAGTGCCGTAACGGTAACCGCCGGGTAGACCAGAAAATTCGCTTTCGTTGGTCGCACCGGTGTTGGGACTTCTCCAGTGTTCGGTCCCAGTTTCTTTCATTTTTCCACCAGCTACTGATTCTCCACCTAAATAATTAACCAATGTCTGCCATTCTGCATCCGTCGGCACGTGCCAGCCTTTTGGCGCCAACCCTCGAGGATCATTAACGGCATACCAGTTATACAATTTGCCATATACCTTTCCGTTTTCAGGATCATTTTCATAATTACACCATGCTGACCTTTCCTCTTTTCCTGCCGTTATCCACGCTTCTGCTGACTGGGCTTCATATATTTGATCACCATTTCTAAATGTGCTTACATTCAAATTTTTTGCCGTCCAAAACTGAGTGCCAATTTTAACTGCATTATTTTTCTGATCGTAGGACGATAAAACATGCTTTTTTGTAAAAAAGAAAGAATTTTCAGTGAATGTATAAGGCCTAGGCATCTCATCCTCATTATTTTCTATTTAAGCCTGTTGCAATCGATTATCTTAGTTGATTAATTTTATTGCAATTAAGCATAAAATTTAGTTAATTCTTCCAGATCGGTATTACTGTTGATTTGGAAGGAAAAGATGACCAAGCTTCAAATTAAAGATATAAAGCGACTTGTACGTAAAGCGCTAAAACGTGACTATCCTGGTTTTAAGCGACTGAAAAAGAAATTGAAAAAACAAGTTTTGTCAAAAATTCTTCAGCATGTTGTCGACAACTATGATCGAACGGCTCCGGTTAAGGCTACAAATTACGAGCTGTGCGGCATCAATGA
>JAFGOZ010000513.1 GCA_016926235.1 Bacteroidales bacterium
AAAATAAAACTGGCATTAGGAGACAGTACGGAAGCAAAAAAATGCTTTGAGAAATTATTAAAAGTTCCGGAACCAATTGCTGAAGAGATGCGCTACCAGGAAGAGGTGAAGGAATTATTGAAGGAGCTTTCATAAATCCGGATTCCTATAAAAAAAGGCCGGAGATCTCCCCGGCCTTCCATATATTCATTTTGTAACTTGTCCCGATTTATTGGGATACCTTGCACCCTGTACTTTGGGTTCAGGGTTTGGTTTTCTACTGAACAATAATCCTTGTATTGTAAGTTTCTTTCTCGGTATTCAGTTTCAGAACATATATTCCCTTTTTCAGTCCTGAAACATCCAGGCTGATTGCACTGGTATTGTGGAAGGATTCTCTCAATACAAGTTGTCCGGTCACACTGTATATTTCAACATCCAGGTTTTGTGACAGTAAGTTTGCATCAATGAAAAGTTGTTCATTGGCCGGATTGGGATATACATTAAATTCTCCCTCCACTACTTCTTCGATACTGGTTGCACCTTTCACATCAAATTCCATGTAATCGTAATAGACCAGACTGTCAGCCGGGAAAGGCAGACATAAATCCATCACCCAATATTCCAGTGTATATGTCTCTTCACTGAGGAATCCAAGTGAGAAAGTATCAATTCCGCACCCGTAGGGGCTCATGGAACAGCTGTTGAAATAAGCGTATAACGTGATGTGGTGCGCGGGGATATCGATCCATGTATTCATCCAACAGATACCATGTGTGACAACCATAACTTCTTCCCCTGCAACGGGTTGTTCAGGAATAATTTCGAGATAAACCGGGTATTTGGTCGTATCCTGTACAAAGAAATCAATATAATGATTCATTGGGACGCAGTTCTCATTGGTTACATTAATGGTATAATCAAGGAAATGATACCCTGCATTGAGCCTGCCAACAGGTATGGTATCAACGGATTCACACATGTACGTCAGCATGCCTATCTCATGATAGGCATTTACATGTATTCCTCCTATGGCACCATTGGAAGGATCGCCCGTATCATCGAAATCCACAGTATAATTCGTCATCGCACAACCACCTGAGGTGAACATGGAATGGCATACTACTTTAACTTCATCAGTAAAAGTGGGATTCTGCGGAATGATTTCAAGCTTTAATATCTCAGAACAGTAATGAGGTGGATAAATGGTATCAGTCACCATCCTTTTAATTTTTTTCTCCCATGGATCCAGTAGCCAGAAATTGGATCCATCCCAGGTAAGGTCTGATGCATACAGGTCAAATTCCAGCTGACGATCCCAGTCTTCATAAGCCATTGAATCTTTAATAATCAGCGGCAGGATGGAATATCTCATCACAGGATCCACGGGCCAGATAATTGTACTATCTCCGTCCTGATCAGGGTCACTTCCTGCTGAAACATTTCCATTATCATCTCTTGTTCCCCATGGATAAACTACTTCCCAGGGATGATCACGAATGGCCCATAATTCTTCTTTGACAGACTCCATTCCGGAAGGATGGGGACAGCACATTTCTGTAATATGGTTATTGCTGATTTCAACACGGTACAGGCATGGTCCCCAGCCGCCGTTATAAGAAACAAAAAGGCTCCCATCGTGGTAACTGAGACCCATAAGATACCGGTACGAAGAATGCACTATTCCATCTTCATTATAATAGATCAGGGAATCTATATATATCAAAGAATCTTTAGGGCCTGTCCAGAAATAATAGGGTACTAGCAATGTATCCAGCACTTCTCCCGTTTCCGCGTTCATTTTAAACAACAGGGCTTTCTGGGAACAAAACCAGGGAAATGCAATGGTGTCCCATTCGTCTGATACCACCCACAGGTAATCGCCTTCAAAGGTCAAACCTGTAATATGTTTCCGGGGTGCTTTGAGCGTTAAAACAAAATCCGCATATGGATGAAATTTGACAATATTACCGTTTTCCACATCACTGGCCCAGAACCAGCCATCTTTATAGGTCAGTCCCCAGGGATTTTCAGTCGGGACATCTATTTCTTTATCAGGCACCAGGATGACTTTCTGCGCCTGGACTGATAATGTAATGATACTCAATATGATGAGTAAAATGTATAATTTTTTCATAATAAAGTAAAGTTAGGAAGTTTTGTTATTAAGATGAAAAAATGTTTAAAGAGGTTGCGTAGTGTAGCTCTGATCATTGATATCAAAGTAACTTAAAACCACATTCAATCTAAAAGTGAATTATTTCTACTATATTTGATTAAATGGAAAATAAAGGTTTTGATAGCGAAAAATTAATTAAGTACTGGATTCTAAGCTCAGATGAAGATTTTGATACAATGATGATAATGTATGATTCCGGGAGATATCATTGGGCTTTGTTTTTAGGACATCTTATGATTGAGAAATTGTTAAAAGCATGTTACATTAAATTTAATAACGATTATCCTCCCTACATTCATAATCTATTGCGTCTAGCTGAATTGTCTGGTATTAAATTGGAAGATGACCAGAAGCTATTTTTAGCTACGGTGACAGCTTTTAATCTGAATTCACGCTATGATGATTATGAAATGAGCTTTTAGCAGAAGTGTACTTTTGGATTTACCAGTAATTGGATCGATCAATTAAAAATCTATAGGTCATGGATAAAGGGATTATTAAATCAATAAACAATTTTATTTCTTTGATCAGGAAAAATCATAAAGGAGTTGAAAGAGCATTTATTTTCGGCTCCTATGCAAGAAATCTTGAAAATAAAGATAGTGACATTGATATAGCATTAGTATTTGAGAGTATAAGTGATAGCGAAAAATTTGATTTGCAGGTTCAGTTAATTTTACTTGCTTCTCAAATAGATTCAAGGATAGAACCACATCCAATTTCCAAAGCCGATTTTAATTCAAATAAACCTTTTATTGCTGAAATCCAAAAAACAGGAATTGAGATTAATCTTTAGATATGTTGCTTCTTATTAATTCTACTTTACAATATTAAAGTACTTATTCACTTTACAGTCCATAATGCAAGTGTTTCATTATCTTTCACATAAATACGATTGCCTGTTAATAAAGGATGTGCATAAACCGGAGTATCTGCAACCTTATAACGGACAACTTCTGAATAGGCACTTTTATCTGTTTTAAAGACCACTAATTCTGAACTGCTGGGTAAAGCGATCATAACAGATCCTGCATCCAGTATTGCTCCGAAATTCTTGTGCATGGAAGTATCCGCCCATGCGGTCTGGCCATTTTGAGTATTTATGCAGAATAATTTACCCGCCTGGGTGAGGCCAAATAAAGCACCTTCCTTGATAACAGGTGTATTGTATGATGGATTTAAGTCAGGATTGTGCCATAATTCAACAGTTTTATATCCATCACCCTGTTTTTGAACTTCAATAGCTCTTATACCTGTTCCCTGTCCTGTATAAATTATAGTCTGGCCATCAATCATGGGACTGGCAGAATTATAAAACCTTCTCTCAGGAAGTGTCGGGATCTGCCATTGGACCTTGCCATCCGATAATGCTAAGGCCATAAGATTTTTATCTGTCTGCATGATGATTTGTTTTTTACCATCCATTGTTATCAGAATAGGAGAAGAATATGACGGTCCATCACCTTCCCATTTCCACTTAATATTTCCGGTTGATAAATCGAAGCCGATAATTTTACCGTCCTCAGCACCTCCCAGATGGGCTATGCATAATCCATCTTCAACAATGGGTGACATGCCTGTAAAAAACTGTGGAAGACCCTGGGTAAATTCCTTTTTACGCCAGAATACTTTACCTGAATTTGCATCCAGGCAGGATAGAATTCCGTTAACTCCAAGAGTAACAACTTTCCCTTCGGCGATAGTTGGTGTACTTCTCGGTCCAGGATGAGATGCCGGTGGACCTGTTACAACACCGGCTGTATAACTGTCTTTCCAGATCTCTTTACCGGTATTGGCATCGAGGCAGCGTAGAATTTCATAATCCTCCTGACGGGAGAAGATGTATAATTTCTGACCAACCAGTACCGGTGAAGCATCTCCAAAACCTACCGTAACTTTCCAACTCTGAGTCAGTTCCTTTGGCCATGTTTGAGGCACATTAAACCCGGTTACTTTCCCATCGCGGTTGATACCCCGCCACTGGGGAAAATCCTGGGAGAATGATGTCGCAGGAATAACAAGGAGAAGAATTCCTGCAGCTAAGATGATGGATAGAATTGTGTTTTTCATTTCTTTTTTTGTTTAGATGGTAATTTCTTTACGACAATTCAGTAATAAGAAATAATTCAGATAATATTAACATTACTTTATATATTGTATACCTTTGAATATAAAAATAGTAAACGAACAATAACCATACACACTTTTAAATAAAAATAAATATAGATAATCTTCTGGTAAATTTTTTAAGAGGTCCTTTTAAGATAGTATAGAATACTACTATGATCAAAATTAAATCCATAATACTAATAGTGATTTTAATATTAATAGTTATGAATTCCTGTATTGAGGAAGATGAAAATCCAGCTAAAGCAGAAGGTTATGTTATTGATATAATTACACATGAGAGATTGGGCAACACAGAAATACGAATCTTGGAATGGCGCGAATCCTGGTTCTCGGGCTCGGGGGATCCATATTCTATAATAAAAGAAACAGGTTACACAGATACAGACGGCCATTTTCTTGTCAAATATTTTTCAAATCCCAAATATGAATATACCCTGGGTATATTCAGAGAGTTGTATTTTGAAGAAGATCGTTTTACTTTACCCTTACAATATAATTTTGTAAAACTTGGTATTTTCCCGAAAGGTTTTATTAAAACTCATGTAACTAATAGAATAGACACTGCACGGTTTATAGAATTTTTTTATACTCCATACTTTAATTCCCAGGAAGTATATAGATACGGCTTTGAAAATTGCAATATATTAACAGCTGCTTTTACTGATACAACATTCATTACCACAACGGTGGGAGGTGTAACGAATAACCTTAAAATTTTATACTATTATTGTGATTCTACGCTTGATAATATTGTAGCAAAAGACACATCTTTTTCAACCCGTATTCATGATACAGTTCATCTTAATATCAACCTTTATTAAGGTTATAAAAGCCATTCATTTTTTGTCTTTGTATACATAAGGAATTTATCCCAGTTCAAAAGAAAGTAAAGATCTTTATAGGCTTTTCTGTTTAGCTACCCGATGCAAAAATTGGAATTAATAAGTAAAATAATACAGTTGCTTTTTGTCAACTTATCATGCAGATTGTGATATAATCATATATGTCAGCAACATAAGAATTAAAAATAAAATTATGATTAACTGTTTCAAATGAAGTATATTTGATTATATTTTATAAATATTCAGGTATTTGACTTTTCTAATTAATCTACTAATCCTTCAAAAATGAAAACTTACAAATCTTTTGCACTTGCATTTTTAGTACTATTTTGTGTATCCACAATTTCAGCCCAGTCTCCTGATAAAATAATCAATAAATATATCAA
>JAFGOZ010000514.1 GCA_016926235.1 Bacteroidales bacterium
ACTCAAAAGAAAATATATACATTTGTTCATGAAGTTTTTAATATTTCTTTTAACATATACACTCCTAAACTGGGAAAACATAAATCAGAACAGTTCAATACCTGGTAGTAATAATGAGACTATTATTAAATCAAATAAATCATACAACAGATTAATCAGCAAAGATTTTCCTGTATTTAACGCAAATCCTTTCCCTACATTTACTTCTGGATTAGAGATTCGTCAAAGATTTCGCTACTATAATAATTTAAGCTTCGGCGATGTTCCTCCCGGGGAAAACGATTATGACTTTTACTGGAATAACCGTATTATGGTACATGGTGATCTTCACTTTTCCAAGCATTTCCGATTATTTGCAAAGCTTAATCACTGCTACACATTAGGCAAGGATAATATTTCATCAAAGGACAACGACCTGCTTGGTGTATCCCAGGCTTTTATTGAATTTAATACGGATGATGATAAGATAATTTTAACATTTGGACGGCAGGAACTTAGTTTTGGTTCTGGTAGAATAATAGGATCAAGTGAAGGGCCGAATGTTTCTCAAAATTTTGATGGTTTAAAAAGTACCATTACTCTTGGAAAAATAACCGCAGATTTTTTATTTGTTTCACCAACCGAATTTAGTAAAGGTGTTCTTGATAATGACATCAGCACAAGCAATTTAATCTATGGAATGTATTGGAATTTCCCTTTAAAACAGAACCTTCAGATGGATTTGTACGCTTTAGGCAATGATTGTGGAAATTTGAACCTGGCAAATAATATTGTGCATGAAGCAAGATATTCTGTTGGAACATGTTTTAGAAATGAAACAGGGCCATTCTTTTATGATTTTGAAGCAACCTGGCAGCTTGGTAAATCAGGAGATAAAAATATTAGCGCTTATAACCTAACTTATATTGCAGGTTATCAATGGTTGAGCCATCCAATGGTTCCAATTACTCAGGTCAAATTATCTGTTTTTAGCGGGAATAAGGAGGGAGGTGATCAGCAGACTATGTTTCGGCCGATATACTCAAGGCCACCGATAAGTAGCATGGCACCAATAGGACCTGCCAATATCATACTATTTAATCCTGATATAGGATTTAATATCATTCAAAATCTGGAATTTAGATCTCGGTTCTTTTTTGTCTGGAGACTATCTGCCAGCGATGGCGTCTATTCAAGAGGCCTGGATGAAATGTTATGGGGCTCCAGACTGGATGAATATGACAAAGGCCGGAATATTACAGACGGATTAATCATTCAGTCTGAATACACATTTAATCAACATTTTAATTTATCACTTTCAGCAGGTTATTTTAAGGCTGGTTATTATCTGCGTAACACTGGTAATGGCAAAGATGTTCAGGCTGTATTCCTAGTACTTAATTATACTTTATAAAGTTCGTAAACTGTAATCGCTCTATATGACCTGCCTGGGCGGAAAATATTTCATGCTATAAAACTACGGACTTCGGTTGGAACTTAATATACATATTCTGTTCGAATATTGCAGGACATAAAAAATTGGCTTCTTTATTCATTATAAATCATCTCATTTTTTTTTTTACTTTTATAAGTCTGTAGACATATAAATATATCACTATAATGATTCCGGTAATATCATCTCTAAAGAAAATCATCCCTTTCTTGCTTTTATTTTTTGTTCGTTGTGACAAACCATATATTGAAGTTCCTTATGAGGGAGATATTATTCTTAAAACCCAGGAAGAAGTAGACGAATTCGGTTCGAACGGATATACCAGTATCACCGGCTCAATTGAGATCACCGCACAAAGTAATATTAATCGCTGTACCAGTCTGGCTCTTTTTTATTCATTGAGAGAGATTGGGGGAGACTTTAGAATATCCGAGACACAACTTTCTGATTTAGAAGGGCTGAACAACCTCAGATCAATAGGAGGAGATCTGTTAATTTCATATAACGCCTCTCTTACTGATCTGGATGGACTTGAACAGCTGACATATATAGGTGATCGCCTGGCGATATCGAAAAACGAATCCCTTTTAAACATAGATGGCCTGAGAAATTTAAGTTCCCCGATCAGTGATTTGATTATTTGGGATAATGATGTACTTGAAAATATAGATGGCTTAAGCAACCTTCAAAGTATAAATAGCCTTTATTTAGATAATAATCCAGAGCTTACAAATATAGATGCGTTCGAAAATATTAAAAATGAAGGATGGATTCAAATTTGGAGTAATCCAAAATTAGCTGATCTCGAAGGTTTTAAAAATATCACGACAATCAATGGCCATTTATCTATCTCAGGGAATGCTTCTCTTACCGATTTAAATGGCCTGAGAAATGTAACTTCTGTTAAATGGGATATTGAAATTGGATATAACTCTTCACTTTTAACCCTGGAAGGATTGAATAATCTCACTTCTGTGGGTGGACTTTGGATCAGAGGGAATCCTAAACTTACCTCGATTAGCGCACTTACGAATCTTATAAATATTGATAATGATTTAATTATAGATACCAATCCCATTACTGGTTTAGAAAGTCTTCATAATATAACTTCATTAGGAGGATCATTTCAAATCAGGGAATGTGAAGTTCTGAACAGCGTAGACGGCCTTGACCTTACTTTTGTAGGCGAGAATTTTATGATTTATGATAATGATATTCTGCAGGATTTAGATGGTTTTTACAAGCTCTCTGTTGTTGGAGGAGATGTTC
>JAFGOZ010000515.1 GCA_016926235.1 Bacteroidales bacterium
TTGTGTAGTAACTCAAAAGTAGACATTCCGGGTGGTACTAGAAAATGTGCTGCCCGGTTAAAATATTTTTACCGGACACTAGTGTTTTTTTTAAATTGTATCAATCTTTTAATTTAAAATTTAAACCGAAAAGAGACAAAAAAAGTGTGTCATTTAGGTTTTATTCTTTATCTTCATCTATAAACAAATAAAAATTCATCCATATCACACAAAGAATCACTTTGTCAAAGATAAAATATAGCAAATATCCATTAGTTTATCCTTTACCTGCCGCACTGGTAGGCGCTATCGTTGATAATAAAGTAAATTATGAGACTTTAGGAGATTGTGGCATCGTAAGTGTATATCCTCCTGTACTTTATATTTCTTCTAATAAATCACACCACACCAATAAAGGAATACTAAAAAACAAATGTTTCAGTGTTAATATACCTTCAGTTGATCTTTTAGACAAAGTTGACTACTGTGGAATTGTTACAGGAAAGAAAGTTGATAAGTCAAATGTATTTAAAATATACTATGGCAACAACAAGGATATTCCTTTAATTGAAGAATGCCCTATTAATATAGCATGCAAAGTAAAAGAAACTATAGATATATACAATATGAAAGTTTTTTTTGGTGATATTATTGAGACTTACGTTAACGAAAATTGCTTTACTGATGGACATATAGATACTTTAAAAATAAATCCTCTTATATACTGTATGGATAATTTATACTGGACAATTGGTAAAAGTGTAGGAAAAGGATTTAATTCAGGTAAAAATTATAATGACATAATAAAAAATATGGATAGAAGATAAAACAATGAAAATAGACTACGATTAGTAAATAAAATTAATTCATATTTGTTTTAATCTCAAATTTGATGGAAACTTTAAAATGACACCTGTTTAAAACTAAACATTAATGAGAATATTTACGATTTTCTTATTCATAATTCTTTGTACCACAAGCTGTATCAATCCAAAATCAGAAGTTAAAGATGGAATAATTAATATTGGTGTAGTAGTTAAAGACATTGACGAATCGTTATACTTTTACAAAGAAATTCTAGGTATGAAGGAAAAGTATATAGCTAATTTTGATGAAGAGTATGGTTACAAAGCAGGTTTAACCGGAGGAATACCATTCAAATTCCATAAACTGGAGTTTGAAGGTTTACTTAAAACTACCGATTGGAAATTGATTGAGATTGATGCTTTTCCAGACACTTCACAAACCCAATACATCCAAGAAGTTCTAGGAATGAGGTATATTACATTACGTGTAAAATCGATAAGCCCTTTTGTAGAAAGATTGAAAAAAAACAACATCTCATTTTGTGGCGAAACGCCCATAGATATTTCAGAAAATTTAAATTTGGTTTCTTTTCGTGATCCAAATGGTATTTTTATTGAATTGATTGGGGACAAGTAAAAAAATATTTATAAAAATCTTCATGTAAATTATTTTTCATCTTCTATTATTATTCTTTCATCAAAAAAAAAAAATCATAACTTATTTAATATTAAGCTTTATAAGCTTTTAAGATAGATTTGTATTCATAAAGTTGGAAAAAAATAAAACATATCTGACTTGAAGTTTTCAACACACAAATTAATTATTCAGCTAAAATTTATTTTTATATAAAAGTTAAAATTAAAAACCAGAGAAACAGTTTTTAAACAATATGAGGATGTTTAATTACTTTAACCTATGTCATCAATAATATATAGAATTTGATATAAAAATTACAAATTACACAAATTAAATTCCATGAGTTATAAGAAAAGAATAAAAAGAACTATTAAAAATGGTTTAAATAGAGCTATCGGGGATAAGCGAAATAAAATGACATTTTTATGCAAGCATTGTGAGTTTATGAGATTTGTTCCTCCTGGTCATATTTATTCACCAATTCCTTCTAGTAAGAATTTTAAAATATCAGAAAGAATTAATCAAGATGTTTTTGAGGGTTTAAAATTCAATGAACAAAAGCAACTTGATTTGCTTACCACATTATGCAATTATGAACATTTGATTCCAGAATTTCCTGATTATCCTAAAGAAAATTATAGGTTCTTTTATAGAAATAATTATTTCTCATATCCCGATGTTTCAATATTGATTTGTGCCCTACTTCATTTTAAAATAAGAAAAATAGTAGATATAGGAGGAGAAAAAATTTCACCCGCATTAATTTTAGATCTGAATGAAACCTTATTTAAAGATAATCCTATCGAGCTTATAGTTATACAGCCAGAATTGTTGGCCAGCAATATAGATCAAAACAATGAGAATTTAACAATTATCAAAGAAAACATTCAGGATGTAGATCGCTCCATATTTAAAGACCTTCAGGAAAATGATTTGGTATTTTTGGACACAACACACAATATTAAAAGAGGGAGTGATGTTAATTATATTGCTTATCATATTCTACCTATATTAGGTAAAGGTGTAAAAGTCCATCTCCATGATATTTATTACCCATTTGAATATCCGAAAGAATACTTTTTTGAAGGTAAGTATTGGAATGAAATTTATTTTTGGAAAGCATTCCTTATGTTTAATGAAGCATTCGAGATAGAACTATTTAATTCATATTTTGAACATAAGTATAGAGATTTTATGGATAAAAGTTTTTCAAAATATTTTAATGGAATAAAAGGGGAACTGGCTATTCAGGGTATGGGATCTAGTTTATGGCTAAAAAGAGTTTAACAAAAGTATTTGTAACATATTCACACAAATAGTTTTACAGTTTTAACTTATTAGGAAACATATTACAGATTTTATAATTTTGAGTATTATTTTAATTATTTGTTAAACAACAACTTAAAAACAATATTATGTTATTCAAAAAAAAAATATCAAATATTCTTGAATACAACGACCTGAAGGACTTATACATAAAAAAATTGCATAAACGATATGCAACAAAGAGTTTTTCAAGGAGGAATATTTCTGAATCAGATATTGAAATATTAAAGAAAATTATCAGTCTTTCTCCTTCTTCCTATGGCCTTCAACCATACCAATTTATAATAATAAAAGATCAAGACATTAAAGATCAACTTTTTAATGCATCTTTTAATCAATCTCAAGTTAAAGATTGTTCACATTTGATAGTGCTTTGCGCAAAACAAACTATTAATGAACAAGATATTACCGAATATATAAACCTTATGTCTGAAACAAGAAAGGTCAATCCAAATAGCCTATCAGGTTTTAAAGGTATGATACAGAAGAATGTCGCGACAATGACTGACAAGGAGCAATGCCATTGGGCTTCCAAACAGGCATACCTGGCACTGGGAAACTTACTTTCTGCTTGTGCATTATTTGATATCGATGCTTGTCCAATGGAAACCTTTCAAACAGAAAAATTCGATACTATTCTTCAACTTGAGCAAAAAGGGTTGACAGCCTCTGTTCTTGCAGCTTTAGGATATAGGACAAAACTTGATAGTCATCAATATAAAAAGAAAGTAAGAAAACCAACTAGTCAATTGTTTATTGACATTTAAAAATTTTACCATGAACAGACGATTTCTGGCAAATATTTTATTGGGGTCAATTATTATCCTGATTATATCAGGATTTATAATGTTTACAATTCCTTATAACAGGAATATTGCATCGCTGCATACTTTTTTTGGTATTACAATTACCATTTTTGTAATTGCTCATATTTATAACAACCGTAAGGTTATTTTTCTCTATCTAGTAAAAAAGGGAAAGAATACCTACGATAGAATAATAGGTTTGACATTATTAATTGGTGTTATCATTGTTGGGGTGCTTATTTTTAAAGATTTTCCACATGCTGACACTCTTTATGTAATGGGGAATGAAATAAGGAGCAAGCAAATAAATAAACCAGAGAATTCGCTAGAGTATGAAATTATTAACCTCGATAAAAACAATTTTGATTATGCTATTTCGGTAGAGCTGAAACAAGGAAAAAATTTTGGCCACCCATTATTTGCCGTCTGGTTAGAGGATTCTTCAGGAAATTATTTACAAACATTATATGTTTCTGAATCAATGGGAAGTAGTACTTTCGATGGGGTTATTAAAAAAGGCAGAAAATGGCTTCCAGGTATAGTCCGCAGACCCGAAGCTTTACCTCACTGGTCCCATCAAAGAGGAATTATTGCAAGCGATGGGTTAATGGCACCCCTGGGGCAAGCTCCCGATTTGGACGGAGTATCAGGTGCTACACCAACAAAGAGCTTTGAATTACAGACAAGCTATAATTTGAAAAATTCAGATAAGTATATTCTAAAATTAGAATTAAATCAATCTTTCGATTGGAATCAATTTTATTCCAAAAATGCACATCCGGAGGATCCAATATACTCCGGCCCGGGCAATGTAGGACAGCCAGCACTGGTTTATTCATCCACAATTGATATAAGTAAAATAAATGGTAAAAAATACTATTTTATGGATTTGCTTGGCCATAGCCATTTTTCAGGACAAAATGACAAAATTTATGATGATCTTGATAGTTTGACAACAGCTCTATATATTGCAGATAGGATATTGGTGACTATTGAAAAAAAGAATTAGATTTTTAATTGGATAATGTTTAGTTTTAGTGAAATGAATTAAGGGAAATACCCTTTAATATTTAGTTTTTTCCAAATGAATGTTTTGCTAATTTGAGTTTTCAACTACATGTTATAAAGCATGTTTGATAAGCAAAAGATTTGCATAAAGAAATTTTTATATTTAAAATATAGTTACTCATGTAACAATTTATAAAACCAGTAAAAACAAACATCTAATATTTTTAATTTTAAATAGTTTTGTTAAGAAAATATTCTGTGACATTTCAATCAATGTAAGGTTGAGTGTTACTAATTAATCCTAATAAAAAGCCTAAAATGATTGCAGAAAAATGTATTCATCACGTATTTGAAGAACAGGTTAAACAAACACCAGATAATATTGCTGTCAAATTTCAGGAATCAACATTAACGTATGGTGAACTAAATAATTACACCAATGCTTTAGCAAATCAATTAATAGCTAAAAATGTTCAAATCGAGGATTTTATTTTAGTATATATGGATCGGCGATTAGAGCTAATGGTATCTATTTATGGTGTTTTAAAAGCTGGAGGGGTGTATGTTCCAGTATCAGGCGACTACCCACAGCAAAGATTTCTTGATATCATTGAAGATACCAAGGCGAAAGTTTTAATAACTGAAGAAAAATATCTAGCAAATATTCCTGAAGGAATTGAAACTATTGTAATTGATTCTTTCTTTGAGACTGTTTCAGATGAAGAGTATAAAAGACCAAATGTTGACGTAAAATCGAACAACCTGGCATATGCGATTTTTACATCAGGTTCAACAGGAAAACCTAAAGGAGTATTAATAGAGCACCATTCAGTTATCAACAGGATTGAATGGATGCAAAAAGAATATCCAATCAATTCGTCAGATATCATACTGCAGAAGACCACTATTACATTTGATGTATCAATATGGGAATTATTCTGGTGGAGCTTTGTTGGTGCCAGTCAGGTTCTGCTTCCAAATACATATGAGAAAAGCCCGGAGAAACTATTTGATTGTGTTGTCAAGGAAAAGGTTACAGTAATGCATTTTGTCCCTTCGATGTTTAATGTAAGTCTTAGCTATCTCAAATCGATTCAATTACAAAACAAATTAAATACTCTAAAATGGATTTTTTGTAGTGGAGAAGAATTATTGCCTAATTCAGTTTCTGATTTTTATGAATTGAGTTCAGTGAAGCAAAACAATGAAACTGTTTTAGTTAATTTATATGGGCCTACTGAAGCAACTGTAGATGTTACTTACTATACTTGTCCGAAAGAAGTGCCTTCTGTTATACCTATCGGAAAACCAATTGATAATACTCAGATCTATATTATTGATGAAAGTAATCAGATTCTCCCTCCGAATGCTGAAGGAGAACTGGTGATATGTGGTGTCAACCTGGCAAGGGGATACTTAAACAGGGAAGAATTAACAGCTGAAAAGTTTATTTATATTGATAATAACAACCAAAAAGTTAGGGCATATAAATCTGGTGATAAAGCTTTTATCGATAATAATGGTGATATTATTTATAAAGGTAGATTTGATACCCAGGTAAAGATTAGGGGATTCAGAATTGAGCTAGGAGAAATAGAAAACCGTGTTATTGAAATTGAAGGTATAAAAGAAAGTGCCTGTATCTTGGATAAAGCAGGTACAATTCACGCACAAATTATTTGTTATTATTCAACTGAATTAAACAAGAGCCTTGAGATTGAATTCAAAAAATACCTTGAAGATAAATTACCTCAATATATGATTCCTTCAAAGTTTATAAAACTTGAAGACATGCCGCGCACCATAAGTGGCAAAATTGACAGGAAGAACCTTCCAGCACCTGATAAAACCCCAGTGAATAAAAAAACAAAATATTCTGGTGAACTTGAGAACCAAATATTGGAAGTGTGGCGGGAAGTGCTGGAAATTGAAAATATTGACACCAATGATAACTTTTTCGATATAGGTGGGAATTCCCTGCTTGTGCCCTTTGTTTCGGAAAAATTGAAAAGCAGGTTTGGGGTTGATTTAAAAACACTTGATGTATTCCAGTTTCCAACAGTAAATAGCCTCGTTAAGCAATTGATAAGATTTGAGAACATTGAAAAGCAAACAGTTAGCATTAATGATACAATGGATAGTGCTGACAAAAATACTGAATCGAAAATTGCCATTATAGGTTTAGCGGGTAAATTCCCTGATTCTGAGACAGCGGAAGAATTTTGGCAAAATATGTTAGACAAGAAAGAACTAATACAGGTTTTCGATGATGAGATATTACGTCGGGTTGATTCGACGTATGAAAAGAATAAAGACAACCCGAACTACATCAAATCCCGGGGGATACTGAAAGATATTGAATTATGGGATGCACGCTTTTTTGGATGGTCCGATCACGATGCGCGCTATACCGATCCCCAGCAACGCATTTGGTTTGAACAGGTTTGGTATGCTTTAGAGGATGCTGGCTACGATCCCTTTAACTATTCCGGTGATATTGGTGTATTTGCTGGTGTGAACCTAAATTCTTATTTATTCGACAATATACTGCGCGACAGGAAAATATATGAAGATTACATGCATTTTGGCGATGCTGAGACATTCCAGACCTATGTAAATAACGATCCTGCTTTTATTGCAACACGTACCTCCTATTTGTTTAATTTAAAGGGGCCTGCAATAAATGTGCAGTCAGCTTGTTCAACTGCATTGATGTCTATAATTCAGGCTTGTAATAGTTTGAAATTAGGAGAATCTGACATGGCAATTGCTGGTGCTGTTTCAGTTCAAACACCTCAAGAACTAGGCTATATTTATCAAAAAGGGGGTATGCGATCGGCTGACGGGCATTGCAGACCTTTTGACAAAGATGCTTCAGGGACAGTATTTAGCAACGCTGTTGGGGTGGTTGTACTTAAACGACTTGATGATGCCATAAGGGATAATGACAATATTTACGCTACCATAAGGGGTTGGGCCATAAATAACGATGGTAACGATAAAATCGGATTTGCGGCTCCAGGAGTAAATGGTCAGGCCAATTTACACCGGAAAGCTCATAAAAATGCCAAAGTACACCCCGAGGATATAAAATACATCGAAGCCCATGGTACAGGTACCGTTATGGGCGATCCTATCGAAGTAACGGCTCTTACCCAGGCATTCAGCGAAAGAACAAGCAAAAAGCAATATTGCGGTATTGGTTCTTCCAAATCGAATATTGGCCATACAGATGAAGTTGCTGGTATGGCTGGTTTTTTGAAGATTGTTTTGTCAGCATACCATGGAAAAATTCCTGGAACCATAAACTACAAGGAATCAAACCCTGAAATTGATTTCGAAAATACCCCTTTTTATGTTACTACCGACACGCTAATATTGGACGAGAAAGAACAAAACATATTAGGAGTCAGTTCTTTTGGGGTAGGCAGTACTAATACGCATATATTAATTGAAGATTACAAAAGGCCATTATTGGTCAATAATGAAGAGCCTGCTGGGGAATTTCATTTAATTGTTACTTCAGGGAAAAATTACCATTCCTTAAAGGCTAATATTGATAACCTTAAAGGATTTATTCAGGAAAATGAGAATGTAAAATTAGCTGATGTAGCCTATACTTCCCAGCTCAGAAGAGCGCATTTCCCCAAAAAAGCCTTTGTTGTGGCTGATGATAAGGATCAAATTATAAGTGAAAATTTTCAAACAGGTGAACACAGCAACAAAAGAAAGAAACTGATATTTTTGTTCCCGGGACAGGGAGCGCAATATATCAATATGGGTAAATCACTTTATGAGAAAGATACCTTGTTTAAAGAATGGATAGATAAAGGTTTTGACGCCTATAAAAATATTACCGGCAAAAGCCTAAAATCAATTATTTTTGATCCCATAGATCCAACCCTTATAAACAATACAGAATATACACAACCGGCACTTTTCATATTTTCTTATGCCATCACAAAAATATTTGAAAAGTATAGCATCATCCCCGATGCCACAATTGGACATAGTATTGGCGAATATACTTCTGCATGTTTAGCCGGGGTATTTGACTTTGAAACAGGCTTAAAAATCGTTATCAGGCGTGGAGAGTTGATGCAATCTGTCGAAACAGGCAGCATGATGGCAGTAAGGGTAGGATATAACGAGTTACAAGGATTAAATTCGGATCTTTTTGAGATTGCCGCTGATAATGCACCAAAAGCATGTACAATTAGCTTTAGGACAGAAAATAAGGTGGAAATTGAGGGACTTTTAGCATCAGAAGGCATCGATTTTATTAACCTGAAAACTTCACATGCATTCCATTCATCGCAATTTGACATAATACTTGATAAGTTTGAGGATTATGTGAACACATTTTCACTGAATAAAAGCATACAAATACCGTTTATTTCTTGTTTAACAGGGGAATATGCCGATGAGGCTAAAACCTGCACAGGAAAATATTGGGCGTCACAGTTGAGGAACACGGTGAATTACAGCAAAGGTATCCGGCTCCTTCAGGAAAACGTCGATTGTGTTTTTTCTGAATGTGGCCCCAACGAACACCTCTCAGGCCTTACCCGGCAGAACCTTGATCCGGCAAAGAAAATAAAGATCATTTCCACCCTGGGGCGCGATAATTCTGAAGATAAACTAAAGGTAATGCTTGAGTCAGTTGGAAATTTATGGCTTGCAGGTTGCCCTGTAAATTTTAATCCCTTTCATCAAAATCCCTCACGGAGTTTAATAAAACTCCCGAAATATGCCTTTGATAAAAAACGCTATTGGCTCGAAATTGACAGGCAAAAATTGGAAAAGAACATTCAAAATGAATTAAAAGTAGTAATCGAAACTGAATCTGATTTAGGTATTGTTAATATTAACAATAATGAGCTAAACAATTCTCTATCCCCTGTTGAAAAAGAATTATTTAAAATATGGTCATCATCCCTTGGAACGGCAGAGATTGATAAAACAGATAATTTCTTTGAACTGGGAGGGCATTCACTAATGGCCGTTCAAATAATTTCCTCGATAAATTCACTTTACAATACAGAAATTTCATTGGATGAGTTTCTAAAGAATGAAAGTATCGAGGAACTTGCAAAGATTGTGGAATCGGCTCAAACAAACGGCGATAATGATAAAAGGGACGAATTACCTTTGATTCAAAAGGCCCCCTTATCGAGGAGCCAGAAAAGAGTTTGGATACTTTCGAACTTGACGCCTGATAACCCATGTTATAATGTCCCTTACCTTTATGAATTTAATGGTAACCTAGACACACGGATTTTTAAACAGGCACTTTCCACTATTTTCAAACGGCATACAATCTTATCGTCCCGTATTTACGAAGAAAACAAAACCCCACATTATGAAACACGCAACGAAGAAGTATCTATCGAGGAAATTGATCTCTCTGGTATTTCAGCCTCGGAAAAAGAGAAACAGCTCCAGGAATTGACAATATCAAAAATAAGGACACCGTTTAACCTTGGTGGGGATAAACTATACAGGTTTAGCCTTGTCAGGTTTAATAATGAAAAGTTCTATTTTATTGCCGTTTTCAACCATTTAATTTTCGATGGGTGGTCATGGTGGGTATTTATCAATGAATTTAATGCAGCTTATAAACAAATAAAAGAAAATAACCCATTAAACTTATCTGCAATTACCAAATCTCATTTTCAGTTTGCACTCTCCGAAGGAGAAAGTATACGCCCTGAAATAGCCGGATATTGGAAAAGTAAAATGGCAGGTGTCCCGGGTCAGCTTAATCTACCTTACGATAAAAAGCGTCCGGCGGTAAATTCTGGTTTAGGAACAAAAATTCCATTTAACCTGACAGGTGAACAATCGGTCAAGTTGCGGGCACTAAGCAAGTCAGGTACAACAACCCTCTTTAATACGTTGTTAACTGCCTACAGCATATTATTAAATAAGTATACCCACGATACCGATTTCTGCATAGGTTCTTATTTTAACGAAAGGCCCAACAACGATTACCGGAATAGCATGGGTATGTTTGTCAATACACTGGTATTGAGGATACTAATTAATACGAACGAGCGTTTTGCCGATCTTTTAAATAATATAAAAAAAACCACATTAGAAGCAATGACAAACCAACCAATTGGTTTTGATGATATAGTAAATATTGTAAAGCCTCCAAGGCAATTTAATATTAACCCCATCTTTCAAACCGTATTTGCATGGCACGGGGATGCATTTTCTACCATTACACACGATGATTTTGTTGCTGAAAGTGTTAGCTTGACAAAAGGCATATCTCCTTTCGATTTAACATTGAATATGTGGGAAAAAGACGGGATTATCGAAGGGGATTTTGAGTTTAACGAAGATATTTTTACTGATAATACTATCTTTAGGTTGAAGGAAAATTTCATTGCTTTGATAAATCAGTTGGTTACCACAACAAATTGCTCTATTAAAAATATTAACGTGATAAGCCAAGAAGAAAAACTGGCAATTGACAGGTATAATAGCACTTATACTAAACTTCCGGATGATGATGTTCCCCGGATTTTTGAAAAAATTGCTCATGAACAAGCCGATAAGATTGCATTAATTTGTGGAGATAATACAATAACCTACCGGCATTTAGATGAAAATGTAAATAAACTTGCCAATTATTTAATTAGTAAACAAATTAAAAGTAACGATACCATTGGTATCTGTGTCGATCGTTCAATTGATATGGTAATCTGTATGTTGGCTTCACTAAAACTGGGGGCTACTTACCTTCCTTTGGATCCTGACTTTCCTGAAGATCGATTAAATTTTATGGTTGAAGACTCTGAAGCAAAAATCATTTTAACACAACCGCACCACCTGACAAAATTCGAAGAAAACTCTGCAATGAAAGTATTGTACACATATACTTCTGCCGAGTTTAAATCTTTAAGCGGAGTATTGGGTTTACCTGCCCCCGACAGGTATTCGAATGCATACATTTTATATACATCGGGGTCAACAGGAAAGCCCAAAGGGGTTAAAATACACCATGAGGCACTTACAAACTTCCTGGTTAGTATGGCTGTTGAGCCGGGTTTTGATAAAGATGATATTTTATTGGCGGTAACAACCATATCATTCGATATTTCAATTCTTGAATTGTTTTTGCCATTGATAAAAGGCGGTATAATTGTTCTGGCTGAATCAAGAGATGTGTTGGATGGCAACAGGTTAGTCAATTTAATTGAAAAATACAATGTTAGTTTTTTTCAGGCCACACCAGGCCGATGGAATATTATGCTGCAAAATGGCTGGAAGGGGAAACATAATTTGAAAGCTCTGGTTGGAGGAGAGCCACTACCAACACAACTAATCGATAATTTACTGCCTAAAGTAAAAGAATTATGGAATATGTATGGCCCAACGGAAACAACCATCTGGTCTACAATAAAGAAAATAGAAACATCTGCACTGCCTGTTCTGGTGGGCAAACCCATATATAATACAATAATCAAGATCCTTTCCGATGATAATATTGAAATGCCCATCGGTTCAATCGGCGAAGTTTGTATCGGAGGGCTCGGTGTTGCAAAGGGTTACCATAAACGCGAAGAGCTTACAAAAGAAAAGTTTATTCAACTTGACAATGGAGAGCTTTATTATAAAACCGGCGACAAAGGAAGGATTCGATCTGATCTCGAATTGGAACTATTTGGGCGGATAGACAACCAGGTTAAGATACGCGGGTACCGCGTTGAACCTAGTGAAATAGAAAAATTATTAAACAAAATTACTGGGGTTGAAGAATCAATCGTAAAAGTCTATAAATTTTCCGAAACCGATGAAAGGTTAGTGGCATTTCTCAACACGAACCATAGTTTCACAGAATCAAAAGATTCTATTTTGAAAACTTTGCGGAAAGATCTGCCCGAATATATGGTACCATCCTCCTATTACATTGAAACGGAATTTCCCCGTACACCAAACGGCAAAATAGACAGGAAGCTTCTGAAAATCAACAATAATGAACTTCAAAATACCGATTCGGTTACAAAATCATTTAGCAAAAATGATTTTTCAGCAATTGAGTTAAAAATTAAAGATATTTGGAAAGAACACCTGAAAGTTGACAACATAGGAAAGAACGAAAACTTTTTTGATATTGGAGGAACTTCGCTCACTCTTTTAGAGGTTGTAAAAGATATAAATAAACTTGTTGAAAAAGAAATTGATATAATAGAGTTTTTTGACAATACAACAATTAAATCTATTAGTACTTTAATTAACTCTGTGACTGAAAAAAATCAGGAAATAGCTGAAAAACAATCAACAAGTTCACGAATCAGGGATTTAGCTTCAAAACGAAGAAATAAAAAGTAAAAATGGAAAAATATGAAGACGGGATTGCAATCATAGGCATGTCATGTCGTTTTCCCGGTGCAAATAATATTGTAGAATATTGGAATAACCTTTTGCAAAATAAGGAATCGATCCATTTATTCACCGATGATGAATTGAAAGACTTTGAGTATGATTTTGAAAATATAAAAAACAAATCGAACTATGTAAAGGCAAAAGGTATAATTGAAGATATCGATAAATGGGATGCTGGTTTTTTCAACACCACCCCCAGGGATGCTGAAATCATGGATCCACAGCTCCGGTTATGGCTCTCAAATACATGGCATGCTTTTGAGGATGCAGGTATTGATCCCTATAACTTTAATGGTAATATTGGTGTTTATGCAGGTTCTATTTCTAACTATTATTTGCTTAATAACGTTCTTCGTGATCCTGAAACATACGAGTTATACATAAGGAACCGCACACCAGAAATTTTCCAGGCCTATGTCAATAGCGATCCCATGTTTTTGGCAACACATACAGCCTATTTTTATAATTTAAAGGGTACTGCGATTTCTATGCAAACAGCCTGTTCCACCGCACTTGTTGCCGTTTCGCAGGCTTGTAACAGTCTTTTTGCACAAGAGTCAGATGTTTGCATTGCAGGTGGTGTAACAGTTGTTGTACCTCAGGAATCAGGTTATATCTATAATGAAGGTGCAATACTTTCACCCGATGGGCATTGCCGTTCTTTTGATAAGGATAGTAAAGGGACTGTTTTTTCAAATGGTGTAGGAACAGTTGTTTTGAAAAGACTTGAGGATGCAGTAGCTGATAACGATAGGATATATGCTGTACTGCGTGGCTGGTCAACAAATAACGATGGAAATGAGAAAATTGGTTTTACTGCTCCAAGTATTGAAGGTCAACGAAAAGCTATTTCATCAGCTTATTCATTTGCAGACATTGATGCAGGAGATATTTGTTATATCGAGGCACATGGGACAGCAACACCATTAGGTGATCCAATTGAAGTTAAAGCTTTAACAAAAGCTTTTAGAGAATACACAGATAAAAATCAGTTTTGTGGCTTAGGCTCTGTAAAAAGTAATATTGGACACCTTGATGCAGCAGCTGGAGTTGCTGGTTTAATAAAAGTTGCATTATCCGCCTATCACAAGTTTATCCCGGCGACACTGCACTTTAAAGAACCTAATCCTTTATTAAATATCTCTGAAACTCCATTTTTTGTTGTCGATAAGAATATTGAATGGAATGAACCACGCTTAATGACAATGGGGGTAAGTTCTTTTGGTGTTGGAGGGACAAATGCACACGTAATTCTTTCTAACTTTCAAAAAGAAGAGCCAGAAAATAATGTTAAAAAAGAAGAAATACCTGCATTATACATATTATCTGCAAAATCAGAATACTCTGTGAAAGAAATGCAGAAAAACCTACAAAATTTTATTCAGGATAACCCAGATACTGATAAACATCAGATTGCAGCATCTTTGCAGTTCCGAAGGGCACATATGCCTTTCCGCTCCTATATGTTATCTGGTAAACAAAAAGGTACTGTTCTTAATTCTTTTAGCCACTATAATTTCCAAGAAGCAGAAAACAAGATAGTCTTCCTATTTCCAGGGCAGGGAGCTCAATACATAAACATGGGGAAAAACCTGTTTAATACCGAAGAAGTTTTCAGGCAGGCTATGGAAACTTGTTTTTCTCTATACCACTCAATAACAGGATCCGATATTAAACCTGTTGTATTTACAGATGCAGAAAACGCAAATGAGGCAATTTTAACCGAAACAAGGATAACACAACCAGCTTTATTCATTATTGAATATGCTTTAGCCCAACTTTACAGTCATTACGGGATACAACCGAATTATTGCTTGGGGCATAGCATTGGGGAATATACCGCTGCGTGCATTTCAGGGGTATTTGATCTTGAAACTGCACTTAAGGTTGTTATCAAACGCGGCGAACTAATGTATAGCGCTCCTAAGGGAAGTATGATGGCTGTTCCAGTTTCCGTTGAAAAAATAAAGACTTTTCAGGGGAAACTATTTGAAATTGCAGCCATCAATTCACCCAATATGTGTACCATCTCATACCCTGATGAACATGAAAACCAGATAATCCTATCACTCGAAGAAAATGAGTTAAGATATTTTCCGCTTAATACCTCACACGGATTTCATTCAAGTGCATTTGAACCTATAATGGACGAGTTTGCAACTTACGTTAACAGCTTTGAATTAAATGCTCCTACAATACCATTTATCTCATGTTTAACAGGAGATTATATTACTTCTACTCAGGCCACAAGTGGTCAATATTGGGCTGCCCAATTAAGAAATAGTGTATTATTTTCAAAAGGTATCGATACAATTGCAAAGAATCCAGATATTGTTTTTATTGAAGTGGGACCTAATACTCATCTAAAAGGACTTGTTCAGCAAAATAATTCACTGGCAAAAAAGGATGTAATAATAACTTCCTTAGGGAAACTTGACGATAATACCGATCAGGAGCGATTCTACAAGTCGCTTGGAGAAACATGGATTAGGGGGATAAAGGTTGATTTTTCCAAATTCTATTCAAATAATTTACCTGAACATATTTCATTACCTCCATATGCATTTGAAAAGAACAGGTATTGGATCGATTTTAAAGTGAATTCTGATACAAAAGTTCAGGAAAAGTTAGAAGAAAAATTAACTACTAAAAATAATTCTACAGAATCGAAAAATATTTTGGAAGTATTATTGGATCTATGGAAAGAACAAACCCAAATAAATGATATATCCATAGGAGACAACTTCTTTGAAATAGGTGGAAATTCACTTATAGCATTGCAATTAATAAACAGGATTAAAGATGTTTTCGATATTACTATTACCTTAAAAGATTTTCTTGAAAATGATACTATTGAAAAACTTAGTAAGTTAATCAACTTAAAATTTAAGACGAAAGAAGTTATTCAAACAAATGAAAAAGAGATAGTTATTGAACTTGAGCATATTCCTGATTCTTATAACCTTCCTTTAACTGGAAATCAGAAAAGGCTTTGGCTTATTTACAAAATGGAACCTGATATTCCATCATATATTATTACAAACACATTTCGATTATCTGGATCAATAAATTATCAAACTTTTGAACAAAGTTTCGAGAAACTATTCAATCGGCATCATATCGTTTTTTCTAGATTTAAAGAAATTGAAGGAGAACCTTATTGTGAGATTGTTCCTGAAAAAGTAAAAGTTAATTTTATTGACTATTCTAAATTATCTAAAGAAGATAGTACTCAAAAAATAAACAAGATTATTGAATCTGACTCGAAAAATGTCTTCAATCTAAATACAGGACCATTATTCAGATTATATTTATTTAAATCCGGTGAAACCGAGCATATATTCCATTTCAGTATTCATCATATTGTGTTTGATGGATGGTCATGGTCAGTATTTGCAAATGATTTTATTCAACTATACAATGGCTTGTTAAATGGAAAGGATATAAAACTAAATGAACTTAAATACCAACTGTATGATTATGCAAAATGGGAAGATAGACCTGCAACAAAAATAAACCAGGAGAAATCAGTTTTATTTTGGCAAAATTATTTAAAAGATTCTTCAAACATCCTGAATTTCCCTTACGATTATCAGAGAAAAGAAAACCCATCAGGAAGAGGAAGTTTTGAAAAAGTGAGCTTGACACCTGAAATATCAGACAAGCTCAGAAAAATAAGCAAAGAGGAAGGCGTTTCATTGTTTTCTACAATGTTTGGTTTGTTTGGCATTTTAATTCATAAATACTCCAACGATAAAGATTTAAACATTGGTCTACCTGTAGCATACCGACCACATTCTGAACTCGAAAAGGTATTTGGCATGTTTGTAAATACAGTTGTTGTTCGGCTTTATTACAATAAAGAAAGTACATTCAGAGATTTAATCCATGCAACCAATAAATCTGCAATGGATGCCATTGATCACCAGGACCTGGCATTTGATAAAGTAGTTGAAATTGTAAAACCTGGTCGTGTCTCAAATATAAACCCATTATTCCAAGTTTCCTTTGCATGGCAAAACAATCTTGACAGGCCTATTAATATTGAGGGAGTGAAAAGCGAAAGGATCATTGGGCATGAAATGGCAGCAGAATTTGATTTATCTATAAACCTATGGGAGTTAAACCATATCATCCAGGGTACTTTTGAATATAATGTAGATATATTAAAAAAGGAAACGATCATTCGATTAAAAAAGCATTTTATTAAACTAATTGAAAACCTGATTGAAAATTTAGACACCCCTATAAGCTCAATTTCTCTGGCTACTGAGGATGAAATCAAATTAATTTCTGAATTAAACAATACATCAACAGATTACCCACGAGATAAAACAATTATTGAGTTATTTGAAGAACAGGTGCAACATTTTCCCGAAAAGAAAGCATTGGTTTTTAAAGAAAAATTTCTTACGTACAAACAACTGAATGAAAAGGCGAATCAACTTGCAAGAACTTTAAGAAAGAAAGGCGTTTCTGCAAACAACCCGGTTGCATTATTAATTGAAAAATCTCTTGAAGCTTATATCGGGATGTTGGGAATTTTAAAAGCCGGTGGTGGATATGTACCTATAGATCCAGAATTACCCGTTGAACGGATTCAATATCTTATCAATGATTCTGGCTGTCGGTTTATTCTGACGACATCTAAATATAGTGATATTCAAGTCAAAGGCACAGAGAGTGTTGATTTAAATTTAAAAAGTGTTTACGATGATAAAACAACAAATCTTGATATCATTGTTCAACCAACAAACCTCGCTTACATAATTTATACTTCCGGAACAACAGGATTATCCAAGGGAACAACAATACCGCACAGAGGAGTAGTAAGACTTGTTAAGAATAATGTATACGCTGGTTTTACGGCAGAAGATAATATTCTTCAGTCGTCCTCAATTGTCTTTGATGCCTCCGTGGAAGAAATTTTTGGAGCACTATTAAATGGCAGCTCCTTACATATTATTACTAAAGAAATGATATTGGATCCCCAAATATTTAGTGAAATAATTTCTACTAATAATATTACTGTTGTGGGACTGACATCTGCTCTATTTTCTCAACTAGCAGAATATGATATTGATATATTTTCAAAGGTAGAACTGTTAATTCTAGGTGGGGATGTAGTATCTGTACCTCATGTAAATAAATTAAGAAAGCATTGTCCCAGTATAAATGTCTTGAATACATATGGCCCAACTGAGAATTCTGTAAATTCTACTTTTTATAAAATTGATAAAGAATTTGAAAATAATGTGCCGATAGGTAAACCTATTAGTAATTCAACCGCTTATATCTTTGATGAATATTTAAACTTGCAACCTGTTGGAGTTATTGGTGAATTATATGTAGGAGGAGATGGGGTATCATTGGGATATTTAAACAGAGATGATTTAAACAAGAAATGTTTTATTGAAAACCCTGTTAATCCTAGAGAACGTTTATACAAAACAGGTGACTATGTTAAGTTGCTTCCTGACGGAAATATTGAATTCCAGGGCAGGGTTGACAATCAAATTAAAATCAGGGGGTTAAGGGTAGAGCTTGAAGAAATAGAATCTGTTATTAGTGGATTAAAACATATAAGAGCTACTGTTGTTAAACCTTTTAAAATAGAAAATGGTGATTATAGATTGGTAGCTTTTATTGATGTGCCTGAAACATTGGATATAGACATTGACGATATTTCGAAAGAACTTAAGGCAAAACTACCTGCTTATATGATTCCTTCAGCTTTTAAAATAGTTCATGGGTTCCCAAAAAATTCAAGTGGAAAAATAGACAGAAAAAAAATCGATTATAATGAATCCTTGATTAACAATGATAATAAACCCATTGAAAATATTTCTTCGTTTGAACGAAAAATTCTTGATGTTTGGATTAATCACTTAAAATATAGTGATTTTGGAATTGATGAAGACTTTTTTCAATTAGGCGGAAGTTCACTTTTATCATTAAAGTTAATTAGCCAGATTGAACGTGAATATAACTGCAAAATACCATATCGTGAGTTCCTGTTAAACCTTAACACTGTTAAGAAAATGGCAGCTCACCTTAAAGAACTTGAGAATAGTAAAGGAGTTCATTCTCCTGATTCAATAAAAAGTAATGAATTTACTCGGGATACTGATGAGTATTTTAAAGAAAGTTTTAGAAAACAAAGTAAAGAAGGGGAATTTAGAAACCTGGTAATCAGAAAACCAACAGGACATAGGGGCCCATTGTTTTTAGTAAATGCAGCTGGTTTGTTTTATTTTAAATCCATTGACCTGACGAATATAGAAAGAAAAATTTATAACTATATTGATATTGGTTCCGATGGAGAAAAAATACCGTTTAGTGACATACCAACAATGGCTAAGGCACATGTGGAACAATTATTGGAAGTAGAACCTGAAGGCCCTTATTTTATCGGAGGATTTTCTTTTGGAGGATTGATTGCATATGAAATGACACAACAATTACTGAAACTTGGCAAGAAGGTACCTTGTATTCTCTTGCTTGATACATTTAATCCCCAGGTAGTTGATAAAAAATACAAGCAGAAAAGATTACGTCAGCATTGGAAAAATCCTTTGTCTATAATTGTTCCATATATAAACAAAAGGTACATAAGTAAAACTATTTATTCTTTTTATTTTAAATTGGGTAAACCAATACCAATTAAATACAGGCAGCATTATGTCACCAATACTTATTTGGAACTCATGAAAGTCTATTTCCCGGAAAAGCTGAATACTGATTTAATGTTGTTTAGAGCAGAAGATAATTTACATTTCTCAAAACATCTTGGTTGGGATGGTTTAGTAAATAATTTGGACTTTGTTGAATTGGAAGGGCATCATTTAAGTATTTTTGAAAACAAGGAAAAATCAGAAAAACTTTGGAACTACCTAAACGAATATATTAAAATTCATGATCGGTTTTAAGGTAAAAATGGCTATTTTTTAGAATGAATAGAGAATGGCCAGTTTTCTTTTATCATTAAACTTAAGGCTTCTCGTTTACAATTATGACCTACACCAGGAAAAATTGTATGTTTTGCTTGACCCCCATAAAAATTAATTTTATTTACCATGTTTTCATTTAAACCTGGGTAACCATCATCGTACTCTCCTGTAAAAGCCCAGATATTAAGATTTTTCAAAACAATTGCTTTAGATGTATCTGATGAACCAGTCAAAGGTGCAGCAGAAGCAAAAAAATCCGGATGCCTGGTAATAACATCCCAAACGCCTGTAGCACCCATTGAGAAACCTGTGATATATATTCTGTTAGTGTCAATAGGGTATTGTTGAGCTAATTTTTTTATAAGAGATAAAGTTAATGTAATTTCTTCCTTTTCTTCAGTATTATCCTGATTATAGTGTATGCACGGATCATGGTGTTTACATGGATGACATTCATCACTATCATATTTTACCCAATCGTTACCTGGCGGAACCTGGGGAACCAAAATAAACATTGGGTTTCTATTTTGTACGGCATGTTTTGAATAATAATAAGAAAACCTCTCCATCTGATGAAAATTATCATTTCCTCTTCGCGCTCTACTATGTAAGATTAATAGAAGTGGTTTTTTTTCATCGCTTGATTTTGGAATATATAGCCTGTAATTTAATCTGCCAGGAATATTCTCAGCCTGAAATGTATCGGGTTTAAATTTCAATGTTAAATATCTTGATAGAATATCATGCTTCATAAAATAAAACAGAATTATTAATGCCAATCCTGCTAAAAATAAACCAAAAACAAAATAATGCATGCGTTTCATTGTTTGAATAAAGTTTAAGTAAGTGTTCCTTGGCCAGGAAGCATTGTAATAGTAATTTTAATCCGTAATATAGAAATAACGATATAGGATATTTCTATGACAACAATTACAATATTATATAAACTATATGTAAATCTAACTAAGTTTTCTTATTTCAAGTATTTAAAAAAAAGTTTTTCAGCACTAATCTAAAGTTAAAACTTTATCCGAATTAATTTATTTTGATAAATTGTAACTATTTACCAGCCTAAAATTGCGAAATCCAATGGTTTTTAACAACATTCTATCGATATAAACACTTGGTTTCAATATAAAA
>JAFGOZ010000516.1 GCA_016926235.1 Bacteroidales bacterium
AAAGATTTATAAAATTACATCAATTGATACGTTTAGATAATCCAAACAAAACTATAATAAAATGCAACTGCACAAAAAATATTCTGAACAAAGATCCCCAACACTTCAAACCGTCTTAATGGTAGAAAGATATATTGATGAGAATAGCGGCGAATACAAAAAAACTCAGATTTGGAATCAACTTCCCAAAAAAGTCATGTGGCCAACATTCCGGGTTATTATAGATTATCTCGAAAGTATTCACAAAATCGCATATGATAAAGAAGGTTACGTTGTCTATATATGGAATCCTGAGTTCCTGGAAAAAATAAAGGACAGGAAGGCAATCATATTATGAAACCGGAAAAAGTAGTTTTTCTCGATAGTAACTTACAAGTTAGTTTTGAAAGTTTATCCAATAAAGATCCGCTCAAGAAAGGATTAACAAAAGCTATTAGAGATATTCAGGAAGATGCATCATGCGGCAGAAATGTGAAAAAGAAATTAATTCCTAAAAAACTGCTCGAAAAATATAAAATAAACAACCTCTGGATATATAACCTTCCAAATTCATGGAGACTTATTTATTCCATTGCTCCAACACACGAAATTCAAATTATTGCGGCAATCTTATGCTGGATGAATCACAAAGAATATGAAAGACTTTTTAAATTCACATAAGAACGCTCACTAAGCTACTAAAACTAAACTATGCGGATTTCTTGCTAAAGATTTAATGATCACATACATACGGTCTTTTTTTAAGGATCGTATGTTTTTTATTTCACTTGTGAGATTATAAATTTTATACTGATTTGTACAAAAATGGCCCTGAGAGGAATCGAACCTCTGCATATTCGGTGTAAGCGAATCAGTCTACCATTAGCTTACAGGGCCACAGAGAAACGTAACTTTATTATTTTAAATAGTTTTGCGTACGTTTATAGATTTGGGAAAAACTTAAATACTGAAGATACTAATAAACTATACCGTTTTAGTTTGTGGTATTTGCTCGTTTGAACTATTACTTAATTTGTCACAATAACTTATAGCGGTATTTTCATCTTCATAACTTAGGATGTTAATTTGTGCGTTTTCCAATTCAATTTTTCTATATTGTTTAAGCGATTCACCAAATTGAGCTTGGACTTTCTCAAGTAGTTGTCCTCCAGAAATACTTTTAGGCTTTAGAAATCAGAATTTCTTTATACTGATTAATAATCTTCGTCTGTATTTATAATACAATACTTATCAGGTATTCGGCCTCACACTCGGCTCTGCCCGTAAATACAATCACAATATACATAATTTAATAACTTGAGAAAAGAAGAATTTAGCCATTAAAGTCGACTTTTAGTTGAACTATGATGTTTGAAGTGATTCTATGGCGGAAAAACTATTATATAAGGTAATGATAAAAGAAATGGCACTAAATTAACAATATTTTGAGCTAATAAATCAAACATATCATAATTACGATTATTATATCTAAATTCGATTTCTTTCAAGTACAAAGGGAATTTTTCCTTCGGTACGCCGTGAAATTTCATCACTTACCCAATCATCTGTTAAAAGCCTCGCCTGTTTCAATACATTTTCTATTCCCAGTGCTTTTTTATTGGCTTTCCATTAACTTTGCCCATTATCAAATAATGGTTGAACTTACCCAGATCATTCATTCCTACATTTCCATCACTGGTAAGATCCTCCGGAAAAAATTCATACACTCCCATATCTACACAATTATCTATTATACGAGGATTACCATTCAAATCGGTGGTTACTGACGGTAGGATAGCTGTACTGTCGCCTGCGTCAATGCAAGGTGAGTCAGACTGCAAATAATAATTGTTATTTGTCGCATCAACAAAAAGCGGATCAGCATCGATATTACCGGTTTTCCAATCGAAGCGGCTTTCTAAACCAATATAGACATCAGCTTCTCCACCTTGGACATCACAATTGTTGACATCAATACCACCTCGATAATCTAAATATATTTGCGATCCCATTGATGCTTCATTGCCCCAAATGATACAATTAATTACTGGTGTTATTGCTGGAGGTTTCGGCCATCCATACGGAATTGCAGTAGATGCAGTGTCATATATCCCACCCCCTTTGCTTGCCGAGTTATTAACAATAGTACAGTTGATAAGCTCAGAGTTACACTCATATAATCCGCCACCTCCTTTACTACCGGCAGTCGAATTGTTAATAATCAAACAATTAGTGATCGGTCCATAACTGCATCTGGACAATCCGCCACCTCCGCGACCGCTTGAATTTCCACTGATAACACAGTTGCTGATTGAGCCCAAGCAATATTCTAATCCGCCCCCGGAGTAATCAGCGTGGTTTCCACTAATAATGCAATTACTTATTGGTCCAAAGCAATTATTTAGTCCACCGCCGCTGAAACTAACAAGATTATCAGTGATAGTACAATTATCAATTTTTCCACGACAGTCATACAATCCGCCACCACTGCCAGCGATGTTTGCACCCCCGCCAAAAGTGCCGGCGGAGTTTCTACTAATGGTACAATTAATAATTGGACCATTGCAACTGCATAATCCACCACCGTACTGACTTTGATTTTCACAAATATTACAATCAATAATAATCGGACTGCTATAATCAAATGGTTCACTAAGATTTTGAGCGTATATCCCTCCCCCCTTATAGCCGCATTGATTAACTCTAATAATGCAGTTAGAAATTTTGGGACTTGATTTCTTACAGTAGATCGCACCTCCAACCGAATGTATTCCAATACCGATAGGTGAGATTAATTCTTCCTCCGGACCATACCCGTTAGTAATTGTAAAACCATCTATAACGGAATCAATACTTTCGCCGCTATGGAATACAAATCCTCGATGTTTATTCGATATACTACCCTGGCAGTCAATAATAGAGTTTTCGGGACCGTTTTCACTTCGCACTGTAATAGATTTTCCCCTGAAGTCCACATCACAGTTTCCTTCGCCTGTATATGTACCATTAGCTACAAGCACTGTATCTATATGGTCCCATGCCTGATCAATTGCTTCCTGGATAGTTGAATATTCGCCGGGCACTCGAAGCATAAATGGTAAGGTAGTAGTAAAAAAATAGCATACTCCATTATTGTCATTAATTGTATGGTTGTCTGCTGCATCGTTGGCGTCAACAATAAAATAGTAATCGGTTTCATTTGTCATGTTCAGCAAGAGAATTTCGTGTATAGTTGACAAGGTATAATCTTCTGCCACAATAGAACAAAGATCTCCGCAGACTGAACCGCATAGAATTCTTCCTGTGGTTGGTTCATCGGTCTCGAAAGTTATTTTTGCGGCTACACCTCGCATTTCTAACAGGACATTGAAAATAATTGGTGATACGCAGTCGATTACAGCAGTATCTTCAACTATTGAAGGATTACCCATGCCGTCATGTACATCCTCATATTTTACCGTCATTACATGCCCGTGTGTTGCTTGTATTATGCCATCTTCTGTATTCGGTTCACCTGAACTAATCGGAATTGTAACTGTAAACACACCTGGTAATAAGCTTGATTCAATTAGAGTTATTGTTTCTGAATCTCCGGCGTTAGTTGATATGACAACATTTTGTATACCACCACCCATAAGGTCCAAATCTCTAACAGAAATAGTGACCGGTATTGCAGAGCATGGATACGAGTCCCTATCAAAACGTACAACACCTGCAGAAAGCCCTTTTAATGCTTTATAAATGTTTAATCTTCCAAAACCGTAAAATTCCGGGGAAATTGAATCTGTTGATTCTTCCAATATTTGCTCGATAATATCAATACTAATATTAGAGCAATTAGACAAAATCAATGCGCATCCTCCTGCTACAAGCGGACAAGCCATAGAAGTACCAGACATAAATGTTGTATAATCATCGTAAGGCGTACCTAAATATGTGCCTTCAGCACGAAGAGAAAGAATATCAACTCCAGGTGCTGCGATATCCACCCAGTCACCAAAATTAGAAAAATCTGCTTTTTCATCATTTGGATCAGTCGCAGCTACTCCAATTACATGCTCATAATAGGCAGGCAATTCAGGAAATTGCCAACTATCGTTTCCTGCCGCAGCGATTACAATAACACCTTGGCTATATGCATATTCAATTGCTTCTTTTATACTTTCACATTCGTTATAAAATACGCCTGGAATACCCCAACTATTGGATATAATATCTGCTCCATTTTCAATGGCGTAGTATAAAGCCTCCGCAGCAGCAGAAATTGAACCATCACCATTTTCATTTATGAATTTTAAAGTCATAACTTTACTATTCCAGCTAACTCCTGCAATATCTAATCCATTATTACTTTCTGCAGCAATAATACCGGCACAATGTGTACCATGACCAAGGTCATCCTTTGGATCACTATCATTATTTATAAAGTCATAGCCATAAATATCATCTATATAACCGTTTTCATCATCATCAACACCCTCTATTCCAGTCAATTCCGCTTCGTTAATCCATAAATTGTCATTTATATCTCTATGGTTATAATCAATACCGCTATCTAACACTGCGACAATAACTTCCGAATTACCCGTATTTATATCCCATGCATCAGAAGTATCTATTTTATCCAGGGACCATTGATTGGAATACAAAGGGTCATTTGGAGTTGTATCAATCGAGACTATATAATTTAGCTCAGCATACTCTACGCTCGGATCCTCTTCGTATGCTGCTATCGCATCTTCCAGTGATTGCCCTGGTCTTAGCTCAATTTGAATCTTGTATATCCTGTCCAGATCAGGAGTTTTTGCATTATTTGGTCTGCGCTTCAATCTTTTTGTAATATGTTTTTCTCTTTCAGTCAAAAGAGTAACATCTTTTTGCAATATAGAATTTTGATATTGCCTTTCCGTTTTGAAATTTTTAAATAAAGGTTTGATACGTTTTATTCTGAATTTACTATTCAACTTATCGAGTGAGTCAGAAAGTATTATATCCTGTATTTGTCCGCCTTGTAACAACTTGCTATGAACCTTGTCAGCAAGTGTTTTTTTGAATTTTACTATAATTTCATTGTGGATATATTTCGGCTTTATATGATCAGGATTGACATTACTATTAACCTGAATACCCGGTTGAACAGTGGAATATTGCAGTTCCCTAAGTATAGATAAGTCTTCTGCACAAACAAGAATGGTAATCCAGAGCAAAAGCAATATTGCCAAATATGTGACATTTCTCACTTTTTATACCTCCTCAGAATTAGAATTCTTACGGCTAAAATAATATCCTCTATTATACTTTGTATAATTATAGTATATTTCCCATCTATATTCAACACTATCTCATAGAAACACCAAAAAAAAGACATTTTTGTATAAATTATTCTATTAAAACTATTTTCTGGTTCCTTTTTAACGAATAATATAATTACCAAATATTGTTGTTTGCGAGACAGAAATGCTGATTATTAAAATGGTATCGCAGCTTTATAAAAATATTCAATCGCCTGAACAGCAAATTGGGCGAAAAATATACTATATTGATAAAAAATAGAACAGGTCTCTGCTCACGAAAGAGCAAAGACCTGTTTGAAAACTACAATAAATATCTCATAAAGCTTACTTTAGGAATTCTCCGGTAAACGCATCCACATAAACCCACAATCTTTTATTCAGTTGGAAGCCCCATGCGGGAGTTAAGTACTGATTCTTTTGCTCCGATGGCAAACCATAGTAGAATAGTTTGGCATTTGTAATTGAATAACCACTAAGTCCATCAAGCATAACATTGGGGATATTCTTTACTGCGATTTCAAGGGCATCTGAAGCAGGAATAACTTTTTGTGAAGCACCAACAGGCCCAATAATATCACGCCAATGACGTTTGTAACTAACTACGTCTTGGCCTTTAACGGTAACAAAAATACTGTCTCCACGATTACCGCCCACGACTTCAATACCATTGACCTTATGTCTATATTCAAAGATTCCTTTATTGACATATTCTCTTTTTGTACCTTCAAAATCCTTGGAATCATACTCTAATACCATTGATTTTCCAACCAAAACCACATCTGCATCAGCAGGTTTACCGCCACCTTTCTGTTCGATAAAGCTGTTAGCCTTAGCATGAGCCTGGGCCATTGTTAAACCTAACTGGCCGCGTTCAACTGAATCTTTTTTGAATTGGATACGTCCAGAATTATCGGATTTAACCTTCTTGAAACCAGTATGATTCAGAGCATTTTGGTTTAGTACTTCTTTACGAACTGATACTTTCTTCAAACTTGGCTGATCAGCAGGGATATCACAGAGTATTTCGTATCCATTGATTGCACCAGAGGTGAATTTTCCGCCTCCACCCCAGTATATATCATTTGGATCCAACTCCCCGTACCCCTCGAATTCAGTGTAATAATAATAACTGAACGACGTGTTCTGAGAGTCCGTACTTACGTTATTGATCGTTTCATATAAATTATCATTATTACATAAAAATGAAGTTGCCCACTGTATTGGTGTTACATCCATGGCAGTATCATAATATGCATCACAAATTGTTTCATCGTCTTCTATGGCTTCACACATAGCAATCATATGGTCTTCCGTTGGAGAAGCCCACATTGAGTCACTGGATGAAAGTATAGCATGGGGAATATTGTCACCAGATTTATTCTTTAGTGCATCATCCCAATAACCTATCCACGCAGCAGGAGTTGTTTCAATTTCCTGACCAAGACCATGGCAGCAATAGGTTATAATCCATTCAACATCATCATCCCAGTCATACGATGTAATCGTAGGTGTACCACCAGTTGGCTTGTTGATACTGGGAACACCAGAAATATAACCAAAGTTCCCAGCATTTCCATGAGAAACAGAGAAGAGGAAGTCACTGGCGTATGATCCTACGTTCTTGATGAAATTGCCAAACGTACTTGTGCTGGTTATATTCCTTGGATCTCCGTTATTCCACCAATAACTACAGTCGGTAAAATAGTCAGAAACAGCATCAGCACCATCATCTGCCAAGTCTTGATTGGAACCAGAAAAACAATATGCCGAGATTGTAGCGACCTCACCACGATCAACTTTAGGACCTGCAGTACCTTCTACATAGAGGGTTTCTTCGTCAAGTACTTGAAGCTCCAGATTGCCCTGGTAACTTGATGTGGAAAGATGAATAGGCAAAGTCGTACGATAAGTATCAGTATTGTAGCCGGTTTCAGTAAATTCAACGCTAATACCTGTGGAGTCAGATTCACTTGTAACTGTAAGATCGAACTGGTCAATCTTTCGGCTGGTCCCACCATTCATACTGATTTCCATGTACACAGATGGATAACATGAGCCAGTCCTTTCACCAAAATGCACCTGACAATCATTCAAGCCATCACCACTGTTATCATCATAAGATACACTTGTGAATATCTTTACAGAACTAATAGTCTTTGCAATAACCTCCAAAATTACAGAATCTGCTTTGGAAGTCTCATTATACAATGGTGAATCATCTGCTGTAACTGTAATAGTTGCATATCCTGGTGTACTTGGCGCCGTCCAATACACTGCAGTACCTGTGCCTGGAGGATCAAATGTTCCATCTCCAGACCAAGTGTGCGTAATAGGATCACTAACTATATGCCACCAACCGCCTTCATCTGAGCAGTCTGAATCTGTCGAAGCTGTGCATGAAATATAATATTTCTGTCCAGCATAAACTTGATCATAGTCACTATATGATGATATTGATACATTCGTTATAGATGTATACGCAGTGTATGTTGTTGCTATTGCTGTACCAACAATTCCTATGGCGACAAACATAGCAAAAACAATTATAAGTTTTTTATGAATTTTCATTTTTTAATTCCTTAAAACGGTTATTGTTTTCTTATTAGAATTGCAGCTAATCCTAAAACTATTAAACACGCTGCTCCAACAATACTTTTTGAAAGATAACTTAGCGGAGGAGCTCGTGGTTTTCTTGCAATATGTTTACCTTCTTGTGTTATCTCAGTAATATTTGGTTCAAACGTAAAATGTTCTTTTGTTGTCTCATATAATGTATCAGCTTGTGTTTTAATATCTTTATTTTTTTGGCTTTCAGTATGTGCCGCGGATACAGAAGTATCAGGTTGTAAAGTAGAACCGGACGGTGAAATCGGAATATCATCCTTAGGCTCCCAGAGTTCTGGCATCTTGTCCATATTTTCTACAAAGCGGTCATGTGCCCTGTCAGCAATAAAAGTACCTTGATATTGATTAATTAAGTTTCTCAGCTCTCCATGAGCGCGAGCATAACTTATATGACTGGCAGCAGAATCAACGTTATCAACAGCAATTTCCTGATAATGTTTGATAACATCTAACTTTTCTTTCAATAGGGAAACATCTTCTTCCTGCCCGTTTTCTTGTAAGCTTTCTATACGTTCTTGTATCTCATTCGTATTATACTTAAGAGCTTTTTTGAAGGATCCAATGGCACTTTCAAAGTCCCAAAGGGTTGTTTGGTGTCCCCCCGTCCATAGCATAGCTTTAATAACATTTGGCTCATCAGGTGGATAAGAGTCGATAATCTCCTCGTAAAGTTCTATCGCTTTGCTGTAGTTTGGCTTTTCCCCTTTATTCTTTTGATATGTCATGCCATATAGTTGAGCCATCCTATAGAGAATATGCAGACGTTGTTTTTCGTCTGGCTCAGATTCCAAAGCCGAATTATATAGGTTTAATGCTTTCTGTCTGTTGACATTAGTTCCCAGCGTATAGGCAGCATCATATTTTTTAGCCTGTTCTATAAGTTCAGCCGTCGTTTTTATACCTTCGATATCTTCATTAAAAGTGATTACATCTTCCTCTGCAGTCAAAGAAGTTTTAGAAGTGGGTGTATTGGAAAATGATATAGTTGATGTTGCTTGTACCAATACAGGTTTGGTTTTATCATCTGTCGCCCATGCCGTAAGTTTGGCGGTATTACATAATATTGGCAATGTTGGTACTGATTGAGCAATTATCCTTGATATCTGACCAGTTGTTACATTTACGAATCCAGCATCCGAGCCGAACTGGACGGTTCCTTCATTAACAACTATTATTGTGCTTATACCTGTAGCACTAATATCAAATATGGTGCCTGTTATAATCGCTTTACCTTGATCAGTCTCAACAATAAAAGGATTTCCATCATGCTCTACTTGCGTGTAAATCCTTCCATAATTTAGGCTTATTAAACATCCAACATTTCCGCCTTCTTCAAGGGGACTTATTGAAAGAGAAGTGTTTTCGTTAAGAATCATTCGGTGCTTACTATTTATGACAAGAGTTGCCATTTGCCCGGAATCAGTTGAAATCTCCTGACCAGCCGGAATTATACCGTTATCAGAGAGTTTTTCTATCTTAACAAAAGGTACAGAAGATACTATTTTCGATCCCCCCTGCTCATTATGGCTGTTTTTATTACATACTGTAAACAAGATGGCAAATGCAATTGCGATGGAAGCAGCAACTGCTGCTATACGGGCAAGAACCTGAGGTATTTGTGGCTTTGCTGTATCTATTGCCAGTATTCTCGCCCATTTTTGTCTGCGAATTTGAGCTTTCTCTGCTTCTTTCCTGTCTAATTCTGCAAAAACGTCAGCAAACGGGTCTCTATTATCTTGAACAAAACCTATTGTCTGCTTATAAGCTTTATATTCTTCCGCACATTTATTGCAGGTACACAAGTGAGCTTCAATTTGGTCAACTACTATGGATTCATCCACCAATTCTCCTAATTCACCCATGATATAAGCAGGTAAAAAATACTCGACTTTGTTACATTTCATAATTTATCCTGACATCATTTTTTTTTAAGGGAATTATTCCCTTTCATATACTACATGACTAAAATCACAAAAATTGGACAAAAAAAATATTAACTTTTTTTTAGTGATTGTGTATCTTTCTGTAATATGTAGACTTACAAATGAAAATATATATTATTTTTTTTTATCCTAAAAATCATCATCGCCAAATTCTGATATGATTTTTCTAAGAATCTTAAGGGCTCTTTGGTACCTCTTATAAAAGGTATCAAAAGAAATATTTTCTCTTTTTGCCGCCTCTTTTAGTGAATAATTTCCAGTAAGGAATAATCGTATAGTTTTATAGTCTTTGGCTGGCAGACGCTTCAGGCTTGCTTTCAGAATTTTCTTAAGTTCTTGATTTCTTAGAATTTCGGCTGCTTCCTTTTGTCTTTTTATACTGCATTCCGCTTCTAAAACGTCTATAGAAATTAATCTGGGTTGACCTTGTTTATTTTGATAATATTTTGCTAAAAGATTTTTGGATATCCCAAACAGTTTCAGTTTTGCTTCCTGATGATTTATACCGTCATTATTACCACGAAAGAATTCCAGGAAAACATGCTGTGTTATATCATCAGCATCATGAGGATTCCTTACTCTTGATACGATATAACGCTTGATTTCTGGATAATATTTGGTTTTTTCCACCACTTCAAATCTTTCATTAGCACAAAATTCAATTTTCCAGATTAAGAAAGCGATTTGTTAACTGCTTAAAATGCAAGCGCAGGCAATCCCTTAATTAAAACAAGGCGTTTCTCGGAGGGGATTTGTTGATAATAAAATTTGCTTTTTTTTTAATTTTTTCAAAAAAAGTGCAAATATTTCCGTTTTTTGTGAAAAATACGTAGAACTACTTACATTTCATCGTTAAGCTCCTCCATAATCGAAATCAGAACAGGCCGTGCTCCCATGCTCTTTCTCTTTTTTCTGCTTATTGGCATATATTTGTGATTTTATTTTGTATTCCACTTGAGCAATAAA
>JAFGOZ010000517.1 GCA_016926235.1 Bacteroidales bacterium
GAACAGAAAGAACATCGACCATACAACCAGGGCTATCTTTGAGGAGAACAAAATCGAGAACAGAACCTGGAGTTCATCCAGAAACCCAATTTTGGATTGCAGTTCGGCTTCCAGCTCCTGCCTGGCATTAATCTTGTTGTTCTCCTTCTCCGCTTTCTGCCTGCGAAGTTGGTTTACCTGGTCTGTAATATTAGGTAAGAGTGTGGCTTTAGGATTAGCAACATCCGTAAGAGTGTAATCCGTCCTCTTTACAAGTGTGTCCTTGTTTTCACCATTATGGCCATTCAGCTGCATCTGGAAATGTTTTATTTCGGATGAGGTCGTCTTGATAAAGGGTTTCCTGGTTATCTCTTCAATAATCGCACTTCTTTCTGCTTCCTTCTGTGCAATGGCCAGGTCAATCTGGTTTATCTGGTTGTCAAGCTCACGTGTTTTTTCGGGCAGTATGTCATTAACTTCAGCCTGTAAATTGCTTATTCTCCCTTTCTCAATATCATCCTTGAATATAACCTGATCAATAATTACGGAACCTATAATTGCCATAACCACACCTATAATTGTCCTGAATACCGGTACAAGCCATTTTCTCCCGGAAGAAAGGATTATCTGGCGTTCCACCTGTATTACTATAAATACCATTACAACCGCTATTATTGAAGATACCAGGATACCGGTATCAAGATACCTTTGAGCAAAGCTGTAACCAATGAAGCCCCACAGTATACTGATTATCAGTATTGCAGAAAAATACTTCTTTACTGTCCGTGCAGTAGCCTCGCTGGAGTTTCTTACGATCTCATAATTGTACCCTGTCAGGATGCAGCCGGTTTTAAGCCAGAGGTTTTTCATTGTTGAATGGTTTAAAGGTTTAATGGTTTAAGGGTTTTTACAGTCGTTTATTAAGTATCCGGGCATGGGTTATTGCTGCCAGTCCGCGTGAGAAACCTCTCTGGTACGAGAGTATGATACGTTCGGTGAGGCCGTTACTGTTCTCGGCATCGTTTCTTATTAATCCTATTTTTTCAAGGTAGCTGAGCACAAGTTCTTTTCTCATCTTCAGTTCCTCGACAAGGTCAACAAGTCCTGCACGGCTCCTGGAACTGATATGAAAATCAAGTTCCTTCATAATACTTTCATAATATGTATTGGCTCTCTGGATATGTATTGCCAGATCCTGGCTCAACAACCTGAGATTATCAGTCTTATAGCTGTCATCAGGATTTGTGAGTGCATCATTATAGCCTCTCGATTCATAATCGTCCTGAAGAAAGACATAAACAGCTTCAATGCCGGTTGCAGCTTCCGATGATCCCGGCAAAGCTACCTGTACAGGGTCGGTTTCATCGATAAAAAGATCTTTCGGAACCAGTGTTTCATTTTCGCCTGGAGTTGTTCCGTTAATATTCTGTTTTTTTCTGAAAAAATTAAATAGACTCATGACTATCGGTTTAAAGTTTAAAGTTTAAAGTTTAAGGTTAGCTTACCATTTTTATAGGTACTCTGTAATAATTATGTCCTTTTTTATGACATTTCTCGCATAGCGTTATCAGGTATTTACCGCTGTATTCCCATGGATTTCTGTATTCATTAAGACTTTTTGAAAAGTGATACTGCTTGTGGTGTACCTGGAGGTAAGCTTCCGATCCGCAATTGACACATTTATAATTATCACGTTTTAGTATCTCCTGTCTTTTTGTTTTCCACCGTGGATCGAGGAGTGTTCCTCCGTATGTGCCGTGGTTTTCGAGGATCGCACCTTCTCTTTTATCATTATGTATTGTGCCGTTATTCATTTTTGCCTTTATTTGAAATATTTTCATGCAAAAGAAGGCAAAATGCATCCCGGAAACTAATAACATAATAAAATATTGATATACAATATATTAAGTAATTACAATAATAATACAATGTATTAATTATATATATTATATATCAATAAATGATATATATTTAGAAAGGCTGTATTAATGGACAGATATCGTGATCTTAGCAATGATTTCAGAAATCATCAGGATCAATACCATATTTCGTTAATCTACTGTTAAATGTGTTGTAAGCTCCATAGCCAAGAGCAAGGAAGGCCTGGCGTTTATTTCCTTTCTTAAGTTTCATCACTTTCTCAATATGTCTCTTTTCGGCATCTTCCCATTTAAGTGATTCTTCAATAGGCACAGTTTTGAATCTCGCAGGAATATTTTCCTGATTTATTATTCCGGTGTGGCAGGCATACAGATTTTCGATCAGATTTTCCAGTTCACGTACATTGCCCGGCCAGGGATAGCTTAACAGAAACTGCCGCGCTTCAGAACTCAGGTTAATAGGTTTATCCTTCTTCATGTCTGCCTGTTTCTTATTAATAAAGAAGCGAATCATCTCATCAAGGTCATCTGTTCCGCGTTCAAGCAGATCAGGCAGTCTGAGCTCCGTAACCACAAGCCTGTAGTATAGATCCCACCTGAATTTACCATCTCGGCACATATCAGCCAGGTTCTTATTAGTGGCTGATATTATCCTTACATCAATCTTTTTTATTGATCCTCCGATTGGTTGTATTTCCTGCTCTTCGATGACCCTGAGAAGGGCCTGCTGCATATATGGAGAAATATCACCGATCTCGTCAAGAAATATTGTACCTCCGTTCGCCTTTTCAAGTAATCCTGTCGTATCTTGTACTGCACCTGTAAATGAGCCTTTTTTATATCCGAACAGACGCGATTCAAGCAGGTTGTCACCAAAAGCTGAACAATTGATTGTCTCAAATGGCTTTCTTCTTCTGGGGGAATTTTCATAAATAAACCTCGCAAGGTGTTCCTTCCCAGTACCTGTTTCACCCTCGATAAAAACCGTGGTCTTATCATTCTGTGCAATCAGGGCAGCAAGGTCATAAACCGACTGTATAGAAGGGGTTATCTTGTAATCCTCCCTCATCCCCCGCTCTTCCATCAGTTTTTCTTTGATTATTGTTGTAACCGGTGTCGGTGATTGCTCCAGTTCCATTTCCAGTATATCAGGCTTTCCTGTCTTTGATTTTTCTGCCGGACGAAGCTGTATAAGCTTTGTCTTAAGGTTCAGGTCCCTGTGACAAAGATACCAGGCTACCTGCATGGTAGGAGTTCCGGGCGAGGCAAAAATAACAATGTCATCATTCCTGATTTCCAATAATTGTTTCTCTACTTTTGGTTTGATTTCAGAGAGATTGATTGGATCATTAATATTCATATTTATGCTTTCTATTAAATGATCCTTGTATTCCTTATGAATAGCATTGATCAGCATTTCAGTACCAGTCTGGTCTCCTTTTCCTGAAAACAGAATAATGTGCCTGTCATAATCCCAGAAATAATGGTGCATATTGAAGTTCGGTCCTTTATCATTTACGCCCTTCAATTTACCATCATTATCGCGTATAAAATCATTGTTATATGCAAGCCACGAAATAAGTGTTTTCATAATATCAGAATTTGATATAAATATACAATATTTGAATATTAGTTAAATGAAGAGTCCATAAGTTATTTTTAAACAGGCTGCTTATACATAGCTCAAAACCTGGGAATTCCATTAGCTTTAAACTGTTTCCGCTAACTATGCTCAGAAATTCCGCAGAAAAGGCATGAATATTGTCATTAACCCCATCAAACCTTTAACTTTAAACTAAAACTTATGATCCCAGGCCCTACACTAATCATCCCCTGCCCCTACTGCGGGCATCCCGGTAAAAAGAGAACCATTATAAGCGGAAACACCTTTGGTGCAGAATTATGGTCCGACGGAAAGCAGATAGCACCCATGCTGCCAGAATATCCCTGGCTTGTAAAATGCAGGAAATGCGGGAAATTCTTTCATACTGAAGAGAAACTGGCAACCAGGAAACTCGAATGGGATGATGAAGCTAAAGCGTTTTTTGATGATGTTGAATTCTTTGAATTTCCCTCATTTATTGAGTATCTTGAAGCATTGGGTACTGAAGAAGATGAGAAATTGTTAAGAGTATTGATTCTCAGAAGCTTTAATGACTATCATAGAAACAATAAACAAGATGAGATAACCGATGAAATGCAGATGTACGACGAGGATAATCTTAAATCATTGCTTTTCATGCTTGACGAAAATGACCCCGATGAATTGATATTGATGATTGAGATAAACAGGGAGCTGGGCAAATTCGATGAATGTCTCAAACTGCTCAATAAGGTCGACGATGAGAAATATGGATGGCTGAAAGAGACATTTAATGCAGAAATAGAAAGGAAGAATACAAAGGTATTCAGGTTGACCTGAGGCACAGGGCATCCACCTCTGCTCTTCGAGCTACGGTGGACAGGCAGGGCACAGGGCACAGGGCTCAGGGCACAGGGCTCAGGGCTCAGGGCACAGGGCACAGGGCATGGAGTAAATAAGTTTGTTGTAAAATGGATCACCCGAAAACAATAGAAAAACGTATTTTCACCTGTACTTCATGTAGTTACAGTGCTCAGGTACATGGAGAACAGTACTTTGATTATGGCTGCAGAAACTTCATAATCACATTCCAATGCCTTGATTGTAAAATCCTGTTCGAAAATGTAATCTCAGAATTGGAATGCAGGAATTCCTCAAATGAAATAATTTTTAGTATAGAAAGTTGGGAAATGCCTGAAGCATATCGTGTCCTTGTCGATGACGTTGTATGCATGTGGTGTGGAAATGATAAAATAAGAGTTTGGAATAAGGAGACTGGCAATTGTCCGAAGTGTAATGGAAAAATGGACTGCATGATTGATGGCGTAATAAAGGTGGCTTATAAAGCAGACAAAAGAATCTGATAGCAATAAATCAATACTGAGAAAATGAATCGATAAGGGACTGGTTAAGTATAAACTATTCAAGATAAATACCCTGGTCGGTTGCTATTCTGACGGAATTTGAAAAGAGGTGAGCTTGGGAACATATTATCTGGAATGAATCAATGTGGCAAAAGGTATTCTATCCTTTACTAAATGAGGGGATAATAGCTGAATTGATTAGCGATGATTGAGGATTTTGTGATCAATGTATCAAAAAACATATTAAGATGTGTTAAAGAATCCATACTCTGGGCATTCATATATGACCTTCTATCATCTCTTTTGCAACATGTTGTTAACTCGGTTGGTATCAATTAAAGGATGCTTGATGCAATAAAAAAGATAAATGATATTCAGTGATAAATAAATGAAAAACGACGTTTCCATATATGGACACTTCTGCGTAACTTTAAAAAATATGTAAACGAGTTAACAGCCAAGTATCAACAATCATATTGGAATATATGGGAAATGAATACCATTGTATACATTGATACAGAGGTTAGCCTCAAGAATAAAGAGATACTTGATATTGGAGGAGTTAAAGAAAATGGAAATTCTTTCCATTCAAATTCTATCTCAGAATTCATTTCATTTATCGATGGAACAGAATTTATTTGTGGGCACAATATTTTAAACCATGATTTAAAACATCTTCAAAAGGCTTTAACCAGTTTTAGTATTGATCAATTTAATGTAATTGATACATTGTTTCTCTCACCCCTACTTTTTCCAATGAAACCTTATCACCATCTTTTAAAGGATGATAAGCTTCAATCTGACGATTTAAATAATCCATTGAATGATTCAATAAAAGCCAGAGATTTGTTTAAGGATGAAGTAACTGCATTCAATGAGCTAAACAACTCATTAAAGAGTATTTATTATCTCCTGCTGAATGATAAAAATGAGTTCAGATCATTTTTTAAATACAATTCCTTCAAATCCGATAAACAAATTGATTTGAGAGATTTAATACATAAGGAATTCAACAATGAGATTTGTAGCAATTCAAAGTTAGATGATATTATTGCTACTTATCCAATAGAGCTGGCCTATTGCCTTTCGTTGATAAACTGTAAAAACAGATATTCAATTACTCCACCTTGGGTATTAAAGAATTATCCAGAGGTTGAAAGAATAATGTTTCTTCTAAGAAATAAGCCATGTATAACCGGTTGTGCATTCTGCAATAAAGCATTAGATCACTATAATGGACTTAATCATTATTTTGGATTTAAATCATTTAAGACCTATGACGGTAAACCTTTACAAGAGAATGCTGTTAAAGCCGCTATTGAAAATAAATCAATTCTAGTCGTTTTTCCCACTGGTGGAGGTAAGTCATTAACCTTTCAATTACCGGCACTAATGAGTGGGGAAAATATGAAAGGATTGACTGTCGTAATTTCTCCGCTGCAGTCACTAATGAAGGATCAGGTTGATAACCTAGAAAAAATTAATATTACAGATGCTGTTACTATAAACGGTTTACTTGACCCCATTGAGCGGAGTAAATCTTTCGAAAGAGTTGAAGATGGCTCGGCAGCAATGCTTTACATCTCACCTGAATCTCTAAGATCAAAAACTATCGAAAGGCTTTTGCTAGGTAGAAATATTGTTCGATTTGTTATTGATGAAGCTCACTGTTTTTCTTCCTGGGGTCAGGATTTCAGAGTCGACTACTTATATATTGGAGACTTTATCAAGTCTCTTCAGGAGAAGAAGAATTTGCAGGAAGGAATTCCAGTTTCTTGTTTTACAGCAACAGCGAAACAAAAGGTTATTGAAGATATTCGTGACTATTTTAAGAATAAACTTTCTCTGAATCTTGAAATTTATAGATCCAGTGAGTCGAGAACAAATCTTCAGTATAAGGTATTTGAAAATAGCAATGACCTAGAAAAATATAATAGGTTAAGGGAACTAATTGAAAGTAAAAACTGTCCGACTATTGTTTACGTTTCCAGGACAAGGGAAGCATACTCTCTTGCCGACGCCCTCAATAAAGATGGTTTTAATGCACGTCCTTATCATGGTAAAATGGATGTTAAAGAAAAAACTAAAAACCAGAATGCTTTTATCTCTGGAGATGTGCAAATAATGGTAGCAACTTCTGCTTTCGGGATGGGTGTTGATAAGAAAGATATTGGAATGGTTATCCATTACGAAATATCTGATTCATTAGAAAACTATGTCCAGGAAGCGGGAAGGGCTGGTAGAGATGAAAACATAATTGCTGATTGTTATGTTCTTTATAACGAGGATGATCTTGGAAAACATTTTACACTTCTTAATCAAACCAAGCTAAGCATCAAGGAGATAAAACAAGTTTGGAAGGCTATTAAGGAGATAACTAAATTAAGGTCTACTGTATCAAATTCTTCATTAGAAATCGCTCGAAAAGCTGGTTGGGATGAAGGAATAACTGAAATTGAAACACGTGTAACCACAGCTATCTCAGCATTGGAGGAAGCTGGTTACTTGAAACGAGGACAAAATGTACCACGAATCTATGCTAACAGTATTTTAACTAAAAATGCACAAGAGGCAATTGACAAAATCAATTCATCAGAACGATTCGATGAACAGCAGAAAATAAAAGCGATTCGAATAATTAAAAAATTAATTTCAAGCAAAAGCAAAAAACAATCCAACGAGGAAGTTGCTGAATCAAGAATTGACTATATATCTGATCACCTTGGTATTGTAAAAGAGGAGGTTATTAGGATAATAACCTTACTTAGAGAAGAAAAAATATTGGCTGATACTAAAGATCTAACTGCTTTTATTAAAATAGGAGATTCTATAAATCACTCAAAATCAATCACTGAAACTTTCCAACTAATAGAAGACTTCTTACTTCAGCATCTTGAAGAGCAGGAGAAAATATATCACATTAAAGAACTGAATGAGAAAGTGTTTGAAGCAGGTTGTCAGGAAGCTACGCCAAACAAACTAAAAACCATAATTAATTTTTGGGCAATTAAGAATTGGATTAAAAGGAAAAATCAGGAGAGCTCAAAAAACCATGTTATTATCACTTGCGCCCAACCTAAAGCTATTTTGCAAGAAAAACTTTTAAAAAGACATGCTCTTGCAAAGTTCATAGTTGAATTCTTATATGAAAAGATAGATAACAACACAGATGCAAATGCAGAAGAAGTATTAATTGAATTTTCGGTTATTGAGCTCAAAGAAGCATACGAAAAGAGTCTTGAGTTATTCAAATTTGAACTTACAACAGATGATATTGAAGATACATTATTCTATTTATCAAGAATTGATGCAATCAAGATTGAAGGAGGATTCCTGGTTGTCTATAATAAAATGACGATTGAAAAATTAGAAAAAAATAATAAAGCTCAATATAAGAAGGAGGATTACCAGAAGCTGGATCAGTTTTACCAAAACAAAGTGCAGCAAATTCATATTGTTGGAGAGTATGCGAAGAAAATGGTTGAAGATTATCGAGGTGCTCTGCAATTTGTGGAAGATTATTTCAAGCTAAACTATCCTGTATTTCTCAACAAATATTTTAAGGGAAGCAGACTGGATGACATTAAAAGAAATTTAACTCCTGCAAAATTCCGCCAATTATTTGGATCTTTATCTACTTCTCAATTGGCAATTATTAATGATAAAGAATCCAAGTACATAGTTATTGCAGCGGGCCCTGGTAGTGGAAAAACGAGAGTACTGGTCCATAAACTTGCTTCCTTACTTTTAATGGAAGACATTAAACATGAACAGCTTCTGATGCTCACCTTTTCAAGAGCAGCTGCAACAGAATTCAAGAAAAGACTGATAGAACTTTATGGCAATGCAGCAAATTTTATTGAAATTAAAACATTCCACTCGTATTGTTTCGATTTACTTGGTAAAGTTGGCAGTCTTGAAAAATCTGATGAAATACTTAAAACGACTATTGAAAAGATCCAAAAACATGAGGTTGAGCAAAGTAGGATCTCAAAAATGGTCCTAGTAATTGATGAAGCCCAAGATATGGATATTGATGAGTACAACCTCATTAATGCTTTGATTGAAGAAAATGAAGATATGAGAGTCCTTGCTGTTGGTGATGATGATCAGAACATCTTTACATTCAGGGGAGCGGATTCAATTTATATGGAGAAATTCATTACTGAAAAGAAAGCTAAAAAGTATGAACTCCTTGAAAATTTTAGGAGTAAAGTCAACTTGGTCACGTTCTCAAATGAATTTGTCAAGACAATATATCACAGGTTAAAAGCCTTACCAATTGTTGCATTCGATAAAGAAAATGGAGTAATTAAAATTGTGAAGTATGATGGAGATAACTTAATAGTGCCCACTGTAAAGGATATTGTTTCAACTGACCTGTCTGGGTCAACGTGTGTTTTAACCCAGACAAATAAGGAGGCATTAAACATAACAGGGCTTCTCATAAAAAATGGATTCAAGGCTAAACTAATACAAACCAATGACGGATTTAATCTGTATAATCTTCTGGAAGTTCGATTCTTCTTGGGATTATTAAAATCGATGGATGATTCACCTACAATTAGTGATGAAAACTGGGCAAGAAGTAAAACTCAGTTATATAAGAGATTTATAAATAGCTCAAAATTAAATATCTGCAAGAATATCATTAGTGACTTTGAGTCTACCAACACAAGAATTAAATACTTTTCAGATTTGGAAGTATTTATCCGCGAATCAAAGCTAGAGGATTTCATAGGTGAAGATGGAGAAACAATTTTTGTTTCAACAATACATAAGGCAAAAGGAAAAGAATTTGACAATGTTTTTATCATGCTAGAAAATTGTGACTTATCTTCTGATGAGAAGAAGCGTCCATTGTACGTCGCAATTACAAGAGCTAAACAAAACCTCTTTATTCATCATAATAGTAATTTCTTCGACAATTTTCAAGTTGAAGGACTGGTTTCAATCGTTGAATCAAAAAGATACCTTCCGCCAGATAAGATCTCAGTGCAATTATCATTCACTGATGTTAATCTAGGATTTTTTGAATACAGACAGAGCCAAATAAACAGACTAATTCCTGGTAATAATCTTGATATTGGCAATGATGGTTGTGAAAATTCAAATGGTGATATCGTTTTAAAATTCTCCAAAAAATTCCAGGACATGATCACACAATTAAATGAGCAGGGATATCAACTGAAATATGCTATAATCAACTTCATAATCTTCTGGAAAGATTCTGAGAAAGACAAAGAGTTCAAAATAATTTTACCGGAATTGGATTTTGAGAGGTAATTTTTATTTTAATATGCATGTTGGTAAAACTTCACGAGTCGATACAAACTATGGCTTGCAGAGAAGTATTTCAGCCCCTTGTTCAGTATAAATTGCCAAATTTGATATAGTAATAGCCCAGCAACTAGTACTTTATTTATAATTAGAAATACCAAAAATGCATCTATCACAAGCCCAGGTTCTCACCTGGGTTTTTTACTTAGCAGTTAGTACACATTTTCTTATTGTTAAACATAATAAGACACTTATCAGGTTACCATAGTAATTATACCTTTTTTAAACAGCTATTATTCATCTATTTACATAATGTTGTTCGACTCCCGCCAGGCTTAGGCGTAGGCGGATTTATTATTATAACTCAATTGTAAACCTTCAATCCCAATTAGTAATCTCAATAAAGTCGTCCCTTATTACCATTCTACCACCACACTTCGGACAGGGTCTCTTTCTTTTATCCCATTTCACGAGATTTTTATCCGAGCCACATTCCGGACATTTATAAAAATCCAATTCTATACCTGACTGCTTCTTAAATTGTGCCTCTTCTTTTGCATAGGTTTCACCATATTCTCCAACACATATGTCTACAATTTCTTTGCATGATTTACAAATATAGGTGTCTATTGTTGCATGCCAACCATAATCTTTACCACCAGATGTTGAAACTTGATAGCCGCATTTTTCACACTTAAACAAATACCGGGTTCCCATAGCGAAAGGAATATTATTTATGGCACCTTTATTTTAGTCAAAAAATTCAGTTATTATAGTTTTAGTTTTGGTTCCTTTATTCGAAGCTGACCAGTTCCATTCATCCATTAAAAGACCCATATTACTTCTATATTCAAGGGTATATCTTATTGTATGGATGTCGCTATTTTTCATTTTATCTAATTGATCTCTTGTCAAAAAGTACACAGCTTTAGCTCGATGATCTACAATGTCAGATGTTCCCCTATCAGTGCAAGTTATAACCGTGCCATCTTCAAGATAAATAATAAGTTTTTCGCTAAAATTGGCACCAATAGAGGATTCGGTACTTACTGCGATCAGTCCTTTTCCTCCATCTTTAGCTAGTAATACATTTAATTCATTTGCATTATCAGAATTTGGTTGTAAGGTAATGGTCTCAGTACATGGGTAACTATTTTCGCCTATAAAAAATAAATTCTGTCCTTTTACTGTCATTATTGAAAACAGCGATGCAATTAATATAATTAGAATCTTCTTCATAAATACTTTAATTAAATTGGTGCTAGTTCGTTATTATGTTCATTAAAATTACATATAAATATTGTATATGGTATTAATTGGTTACCCTTTACCTTAATAATGCATTTGTGTTTTATCTGAAATTTTTCAAGATCATCTTTAAATCGAATTCCAATTAATTAATACCTAATTACTACCGAATTACAATGAATTTTGACGAACAAAGTGAGTCAATCCCGCTCTGCGGGAACTATGAATTACTATAAATTACAATGAATTACTATCAATTACTATCAATTACTATCAATTTTAACGATCCCGAGGACCCGGGAGAGTCAATGCCGCTCTGCGGGAACTGTGAATTACCATCGATTGACTCTGAGCAGAACGAATCCAATGACTATTGAACCTTCGCATAGCTACGGTGTACACAGTCGCGCCGTCCGATTAATCAGTATCGGAACTATTGTTGACAATGCAAGTTTACGGGGAAAAGGGAGGACTTGAAGGTTTGAGGGTTTATGGATGTAAAAGTTCACCAGTATAATTTGGGTTCAAGGATTATTAGATAATTATTGTTACATTAAACAGCAAATAATTAAAACTATGAAAAACAAAAATTCTGAAAGTAAACAAAAGACCAGCTTGGTAAATACCTGGTACAGCAGCAGGAAAAAATTGTATATAACATTTTGCGCAGACGGAGCAATTTTCTACGCAGGAAAA
>JAFGOZ010000518.1 GCA_016926235.1 Bacteroidales bacterium
GGAGAATGCCTGGCTGGTGGGCAAGATCTCACCCAGGATGGTGATGCAGGCAGTGAAAAGTGAGTTCTGGAGCAATACCCTGGCCCGTTACAAGAACAAATATAAGGCATGGGCCAACTTTCCCGAGGATCCGGGTCTGAATTGATGCCACATGGTTGATCCACCCACCAGAATCCTTTCTCTATTTGAACCCTCCTTATTTAAATATTTCGGAGTGTTCATTATAAAGACATCCCCAAATGATAAATGAGACCGGCACATTTACAGACCCATCGGACGGAAGAGTCTACAGAACAGTAAAAATAGGCAGGCAGATCTGGATGGCTGAAAACCTTGATGCAGAGAAATATCGCAATGGAGATCTCATAGCAAACAGGAAAGGCAAGAATGAATGGGGTAAATCAGAGGCAGGTGCCTGGTGTTTTTATGACAATAAGGCCAAGAATGAAGAGACTTATGGCAAATTATATAACTGGTTTGCTGTCAGTGATCTCCGAGGTCTGGCTCCGGATGGATGGCATATTCCCACCGATGATGAATGGAAGGAACTGGAAATTTACCTGGGGTTGGGTAAGGCTGATGCGGGTTACAGGGGATGGCGTGGAAGCGATATAGGAGGTAAGCTGAAAGAGACCGGAACAATGCACTGGTGTGGACCCAATACAGGGGCAACCAATGAAAGTGGTTTCACAGCCCGTCCAGGGGGCTATCGCGATATCGACGGATTTTTCTACGTCCTTGGTTATGGTGGTTACTGGTGGTCAGCCTCTGAACATACTGAATATATAGTCTGGTACAGATCTCTATATCATACATATAGCAAAATACACCGTACTGACAGTTATGCAGGAGATGGTTTTTCGGTTCGTTGTATCAGGAATTACTGATCTTCAGTTGCGCTATTTGATCCGCTCCACCACCTCCATCAGATTTCCGTTGGAGGGAGCCAGAATGGAGGGAATGCCGGCCGCTACTCCCGCTTCCATGTCCCGCTCAGAATCACCGATGAAATAAGAGACCGCAGGATCGATCCCGAATCGCGCAAGCGCTTTTTCGAGCAGCAGGGGTAATGGCTTCCGGCAAAGGCAGTTCTCGTTTTCCGAATGGTGTGGACAGTAGTAGATCTCATCCAGGTGGATCCCTTCCTTCCGCAAATCCTCCTGTATATAACGGTGCACCCGTTCCACGTTCTCCCTGGTGTTCTGGCCCGTGCTGATGCCTCCCTGGTTGGTGATCACAATGAGCATGTAACCCCTTTTACTGAAAACGGACAGTGCTCCGGTCACACCCGGGTTCAGGATCATCTCTTCTTCTTTTGTGATATAATAATGGGTGCTGTTGTCGCACAGCACCCCGTCGCGGTCCAGGAATATGGCTTTTTTCATCTCCCTGCCGGTTTTTCCTGACTGGGGCTGACTGCTCATGGGTTTCAGGGGATCTTCCATTTTCTTCATTGCTTCAATTGAAAAGGTTATCCAGAAACACCCGGAACATTCCCGGTTCAAGCAACAGAGGGAAAAGAAAACCCACAACCGCACCCCAGAAGTGGGCGGCATGGTTGATATTGTCTTTGCTGCGGCGGCTCATGTAGTTGGAATAAATCAGGTAAATGATGCCGAAGACGATCCCGGGGATGGGCAGCACCGCATAGAAATAGATCTTCTGAAGGGGGGCAAAGAAGATATAGGTGAACAGGATGGCGGAGACCGCACCGGATGCGCCTACCGCACTGTAGGCTTCCTCGTTGCGATATCGGATGACCGTGCTGAGGGTGGAAAGCACAATGCTGACCAGGTACAGGAGGATGTACATGAAGGTCGCCGAGAAGATCACCCCTTCCTGCTGGAGCTCATGGAAGATCCTTTCGATGGCCGTTCCGAAATAATAGAACACCAGCATGTTGATGATCAGGTGCACATAATCGGCATGCAAAAAAGCGTGTGTGAAGATCCTGTAATACTGCCGGTTATGCACCAGGCGATAGGGTGATAGGTCGAACCGGTATAAAAGCGGCCTGTAACGAAAGGCAACAATGGAAACGAGCGAGGTCACGATAACAATAATAAGGGTGATCACAGTTGAAGGATTTTAAAGATCAGTTCACGCAGGAGCTCTCCCTCCGGGGTGGTATCTCCCCCGTATCCTTTGGAGCGCATATCATATTCACGGAGCAGCGAAATGATATCCACTATCTTACGGGCAGGGTAACAGCGGGTGGCCGATTCATATTCCCGGACGAAGTAGGGATTTACTTTCAGGGTGGATGCCACGTTCTTACTGGAGCGCTTTGTTCCAACCGTCGATCCAGTCCGAACTGGCCGTGGCCATGGCCACATTCATGTCGACAATTTTCGTCCCTCGGATGGTAACGAACAAGATCCATATAGCTCTGGAAATTGGTCAGGAGGATATGTTTGCCAAAATCCTCCAGGCGGGTTCCCGTATAGCGGGGCAGCCAGTTTTCGATGATCTCCTGTTTCGTTTTCATGTTGTTTTACTCAAAAGGATTAACTTGAAACCGGGGCAGTAAAGATACGAGCATCTATGCAAAAACTAAACCTTCCTGTATATGATTTCCGGACCCGGGTGGAGGGGAATAAACTATACGTGCTTGATATCTTCAGGAAGTGTAACGTGCAGTTTACCCAGGAGGAGGAGGTGCGCCAGCGCTTCGCTCGTTACCTGGTGGAGGAGAAAGGGTACCCTGCCTCGCTGATCCTTACCGAGCATACCCTGAAGCTCAACAATATGGTGCGTTGCTGCGACATCCTGGTCCACCGTCCAGCCAGGATCCCGGCTGCGCTGGTGGAGTGTAAGTCGCCTTCGATAAAGATCAGCAGGGAGACCTTCGACCAGGCAGACCGCTACAACATGGTCTTCAGGGTCCGCTACCTAATAATAACCAATGGACTAAAGCATTACTGCTGCTATATTGATTTAGAACAACGGAAGATACGCTACTTGGATGCGATCCCTGCCTTTGATGAACTGGTCTGAGCAAAGAAATTCCGTCATTAGCAAGCCTGATGGAAAGACCCGGCTCTAAACTGTGCTTGATTGAATGGCAAGAATCCGCCTACCTTTGACGAAATATATAATTATGTGTGTCAATTATCTGATGTTATTGATATAAGTAGAGGCTGTCACCACAGAATAGATCTTCATAAAAATATATTTCTTTTAATAAAATCCCCATTTCACAAGGAATTGAGAGGCATTCACACAATAAATCCCCTTAATTTTTCTGAATAGTGTTCATATGAATTAAGGAAACTGGTTCTGATCAAATAGATTGTATCTTTATTAATACTTTTTCGTAATAGAAGCTAAATTAGACAATATATTGATGTTCTGTAGCATGATTCGGTCTTGAGTTTCTGAATTTGTTTATTTGGGACTTCAAAACTTAATTTAAAGAAGAAGGATAGGTCATGTTAGAGAAGATTTCTTGTCTGCCCGGTCAATGTGATTGACAAAGCGAAGCTGTATCCAATCGAGTCAGGTGCATCAATTCTAATAACAGGAATGCCTAACTTTACATCCCAATCCAAGAAATCATGAAGACCAATAAACGAGTTTATACTAAATTCTTAAATCTTCAACTACTTATTGCGACAATCGTTGCTTTTAGCCTGCTGAATTCATGCGTCACATCTAGTAAGATAACCTACTTGCAGGAGTATAGTACAAGTGAATACCCAACCGAATCCGTTACTCCGGAAAATTACCGGCTTCAGCCAAACGATAACATATTTATCAGGGTTACCACACCAGATCCTGAACGATCCGCATTGTTCAATACTGTGACAGCAGGAGCCGGATCAATCGGCCATACAGAACAGTCAGTTGATCTTTTATCATATACTGTAAATCTAGACGGCACTGTTGATATTCCATATATTGGTGCAGTACCGGTAGCGGGTAAAACTATTCAGGAAACAAGAGTACTCTTAGAGATGGCGCTTTCTGATTACGTTACTGATGTGGCTATCACGGTAAAACTGGTAAATAATTATGTAAGTATCCTTGGAGAAGTAAATCGTCCTGGACGATATCCCATCTACAAAGAGCATTTGAATATATTCCAGGCTCTGGCTATGGCAGGAGATATGGCAAATTACAGTAACCGCTACAGAGTGAGTTTAGTGCGACAGACCCCTTATGGTGTTGTCGTCAAGGAATTTAATCTTACAGATAAAAAGCTAGTAAATTCGGAATTCTTTCATGTGATGCCCAATGACGTGATCTATGCCCAGCCGATGAAAGGAAAATTCTTTGGGATGTCACAATTCCCATATTCTGTGATACTGAGTACAATTACTACATTCCTTCTCGTTTTGAACTATATCCAAAAATAAGATATGAACCAGAAATCTATAATAGAAAACCGACGAAGCCAGTCCGGACAATCTGATATGATAAACATCCGGAAGCTGTTTTTTATGATATTCAGTAACTGGTACTATTTCGTCATGGGCCTAGCGATTGCCATCGTAGCAGCATACTTCTATAATAAATATACTATACCTGTATATAGAGTTACTACGAAAATTTTAATAGAAGAAGAAAACAATGCAAAAATACCGGGTGTAGACAATACTATGTTAGAAGGATTTAGGCTTGGTTCTGGAAATCGAAATATTGAAAACCAAATCACCATTCTCTCTTCGAGAACCCTGCTACGCAAAACCCTTTCAGAATTGCCTTTTGATATCGATTGTTATAAAAAGGGATTATTCAAGAAGGTCTCCTATTATCCATTAGATCCAATCAGACTTGTACCTGGTGAAGAAGGTATCTTGCCTTACGACATTGAATTCATTTTTCAGTACTATGAGGGGAATGTTTTTAATCTTTCGACCAATCCCAGATCTGAAATCAAGCTTGACACATTTATGTCCTTCGGCCAGATTGTTTCAACAAGCAGAGGATCGTTTACAATACTTCCCTATCCTGAGATGGAGGATGTTTATAAATCCAAACTAAAAATATTTTTTAAATTTAATGATCAGAGGACGCTCTTGGAGAATTACCGAGGAAGGTTGATTGTTCAGGAAATGTCTAAGGACGGAACAATCATCGAAATAAGCCTGAAAGGTACCAATAAAGTGAAAGACAAGATATTTCTTGACAAGCTTATTGAGGTATACATGACTAGCAACCTTGAAAAGAAAAATCATGAGGCAAACCGGATTATTGAATTTATTAATGCACAGTTAGTTGATGTATCGGATTCCCTGGCAATTACAGAAAACCAACTCCAGGAATTTCGTTCAAGGAACATGATAATGGATGTCTCTGCACAAGCACAGCAGATCATTGACCAGGCTGTAGTTCTTGAGAATGAAAAAGCAAAGTTGACTCTGGAATCAAACTACTATGAATATCTTGATGGATATCTATCCAAGGAGAATAATCAGGAAGTCCCGATTTCACCTGCAACCATGGGGATTGAAGATCCCCTGTTGGCAAGGCTGATGCAAGAACTGGCAGGTCTGCAGGCAGAGTATTTTAGTGGTGGTATCGGTGAAAAAAGCCCTGTTCAGACACAACTTGAAACCAGAATAAAAAATACCAAGCAAAGCCTCAGGGAAACTCTACAGGGGATCAAGTTAGCAAATCGGATGGCACTTGAAGAAAACAATCAACAGATCAACGAACTCAATGCCCAGGCATCCGGGTTACCTGTGAAAGAGAGACAATTATTAGGGATTGAAAGAAAATTCAACCTGAATAACGTATTGTATACTTTCCTGCTTCAGAAACGCGCCGAGGCACAGATCCAGAAAGCATCAAACAGACCAGATAATGAACTTGTTGATCCTGCTGAAGCAGATTTAGTACCATTTGCTCCTAATAGAATGATGATTTACCTGTTAGCTTTATTAATGGGTTTAGGAGTTCCCCTACTATGTTTGATCTTGGTTGACGCTATCAATAATAAAGTGTCTTCTGAAGAAGATGTAAAGACAATGACACAGGTTCCGATTGTAGGATATATTCCTCATAGCAGGTTAAGTTATAATACAGTTGTCCTTAACGAGCCTCAATCAAGAATTGCTGAATCATTCAGAAGTTTGAGAGCACGAATGGAGTTTTTCACAAAGGAGACACATTGTCCCGTCATACTTGTAACATCCTCAATGCCAAGTGAAGGAAAAACATTTATAGCCATAAATCTGGCATCGGCTTACAGTTTAGCAGGGAAAAGAACCCTATTAATAGGATTTGATTTAAGGCGACCGGATCTTTCGAAAAGTTTCGATTTGGATGGAGAGATCGGATTATCAACTTATCTAATTGGGAAAAGCGGTCTAGAAAGAATTATTTACCAAACAAGTTATCAAGACCTTTATATTATTCCATCCGGACCTGTACCTCCAAATCCTGCAGAATTGTCATCATCCGATAAAACAAGAAATTTATTTCTAAGCCTGAAAAATAAATTTGATTTCATTATTGTTGATAGTGCGCCTATTGGAGCCGTTTCAGATAATTATCCAGTTGCAACTTTGGCCGATGCAACTCTGATATTGGTGAGGCATAATCAAACAAATAAGAAAGCCCTTGGTGCAACCCTTTTGGATATACAAGCTATCGGAGTTAATGGTTTGAGCCTTCTGATCAATGATTTCAGATCAGGGAGAAATTCATATAGTTATGCATATAGTTATAAGTATAAATATAAAAATCAAAAAGACAAGCAATAGTACTCCTTTATACTTTTTTCTTGATCATCTGATATATAATTCAACATTGAGCTATGATTCTCCTAATAATTAATGGATTTCGATTTATATGGGCGTATTTATATCGGACAACATATGTTGTTCAACCTCTCGCAGCAATAGCAGTCCACCATTGCTGCTGATCTAGTCGCCAGTGAAGCTGAGTTCAATTTTTTTGTTTGATAATGGAAAAAGCTCGAGAGATAATGGGATAGTCTTAAAATAATTCTATATCCTTGTATAAAGGAGTGAGAGTTATTAAAACCTTTAATTTAATGATATTTCAGCACTTTCAAGGAACAATCACTCCTTTTTAAAAATAATTCAGACTACATCAAAATAGGTGAAATTAATTAAATTATTATAAACGCGTTGTGCTATTAAGATGCCAACGCATATTTTAAATGGTTTAACAGTTTTTCGTTTTGATAATTGATATACTGTAACGTTGTTACAGCAGTGATTTTACAGAGGATGCGTAGTGAAAGACCTTTTGTCGTCTTGGCATAATTTCTTTTCAGCATCAGTTGATCACAAAGTTGAGAGAAGAGAGTTTCAATACGTTTACGTGACTTGTTGAAAACAAAAAGGAAAAGGTTTTTTGAAATGCTGATTGGATCTGAAAGGTGTCTCTAACCTTATTTGCCTGGAGGTGAACAAGTCAAGCTGAATGGGTTCTGAGATGTACGCTTTATCTGCGATCAATGTGCAATTGGTTATTCCTGAGTGTTTTACTTCATTCAAATAATGAATGTTATGGATACTTGCCTTGGTCAAATCCATGCTGGAAAATATTCCTCTAAGCGAGGTTGCCAAGTGCAACTTATATCCAAAGTACCAGGATTGACTGACCGCAGAATACCCTTTATCAGGAGCGGTTTCAAAATCCTCTTTGCAGATTATACAGGATTTTTCTCTGGCGATCCGACAAATGGGTATTGGAATTGAGTCAACCAAATAGACATCTTCACCTACATTCAGAAAGGAAGATATCTTATAGTTTAGCCTGGCAATTAGGTATCCCAGTCGCTTCCTTCGACGATTAAACAGGCTTCTGGAAATGAGATTGGGAAAATCCTTGTGGTGATCGGATTTAAGTTTTCCAAACAGGTAATTTTCACTATCAATACCGATGGTTTCACCTAAGAGAGAAAATGCAATTATATCACTATCAGACATTTTAGGTTTATTGGGATAGAAGTAGAAGTTGGTGTCAGCATTTAAGGAATACTGAAAAAGTGATTTTGTAATGTCCAAAATCTTGTCGAAATTAGTTTTGAGAGTGTGCATAATAAGGAACGTTTTTGCGTTAAATAATTCCTTTAAAATACTGATATACAATAAAATGCACAATCTTTTTTGTTATAGTTATTAACAAGTTTTAATAGCACAACGCGTTATTATAAATCTAATTTTAATCGATTCAATTGATTCAATGCAGACATTTTATGATTCATCATATTTCGAATGAGTATGATTTGTTAAATTTTCTATCCAGAACGTTAGCTTATATCATAATACTTTGATCTTAAAATTTAGTAAAATTCTACTTAGATTTAGAGGAAGTACTGAAGCAAAGGTGCTTTCAACAAACTTTCTTTCATTAGCATCATTAAGAATACTTGGCTATATTTTTCCATTAATTACAGTCCCGTATCTGGCAAGAGTGATTGGAGTTGATAAATTTGGAGAAATTGCATTCGGAGTTTCTACAATTATTTATTTACAAACAATAATCGATTTTGGATTTAATTATACAGCTGTTAGGGATATTGCCAGAATTAAAAATGACAAAAACAAAGTATCAGAAATTTTTTCTACAGTAATGATAACTGAAATATTTCTGATGTTTTTTAGTTTTATTTTGTTGATATTTTGTATATATACCTTTTCTTTCTTTTACAAATACCGTCTAATTCTTCTCTTAACCTTCTTATATATTCCTGGTCATATTCTCTTCCCTGCTTGGTTTTTTCAAGCAATGGAACAAATGAAATATATTACTTTTTTAAATCTGCTTTCAAAATTAATATTTACTTTACTCGTATTTGTTTTCATAAAAGATAAAGGTGATTATATTTTTCAGCCTATTTTGACGGCTTTGGGATTTTATGTAAGCGGAATCATTTCAATCTACATAATTATTAAAAAATATAATGTAAGAATAGTCCTACCATCTTTTTCTAATATTAAGAATGTCTTGAAGGGAAGTTGGAATATGTTCGTTATTTTATTTCTTCCAAATCTATATTCAAACTTCTCCATAATACTACTAAATTCATATGTGGGACAAGTTGCAACGGGATTATATTCAAGCGGATATAAATTCATTGATCTAGCTACTCAATTATTTTCGGTTTTATCACGTACTTTCTATCCTTTTCTTGCAAGGCGCATAGATAAACATAGTCTATATGTAAAAATCAGTGGCGCAATAAGTATTGTAGCTGTGCTATGTCTTTTCTTTGGTGCAGATCTCTTGGTAAAGATATTTTATACGGATGAATTTACGGATTCAGCAAAAGTGATAAGAATAATGGCATTAGGTCCTTTATTCTTCTTCTTAATGAATACTTTTGGTCCAAATTACTTATTATTAATTAGAAAGGACCACTTATTAAGGAACATTGTATTTTTTTGTTCAATTGGCGGATTTTTTCTAACATGGATTTTGATACCAAGGTATTCTTACATTGGTGCTGCAATAACTATTACAGTCGTATGGGGTATAAGGGGAATTCTGACATGGTTTTATGCTTTAAGATATAAAAATACGTGATCACATTAAGCATTATAGATATAAATCAATATTTGTACTTAGAAAAAGCACTAATAATAAAAGAAATAATCAGTATTATGATAAAAAGTCATACTAAGAAATTGAATCTAAGAAAGCTGAGAGATTATCAGGTAAGGCTACACTTTCATTACTCTTATATAAATAAAAAAAATAAATTCAAATGGCTGTTTTAATAGCGTTGTGATATTAGATTAAATTGACATTTTTCATTTAATTTATTTTTATTTTACCGCGACCATAATATAACATAAAGAAAATTTTCGATTTAATAATTTCAGAACAAATAGGATTAATAAATATTTTTCAGGATGTCTAAGAACTCTCATACAATCAATATTTTAATAACAGGTGATTTTTGCCCAAATAAACGTGTTCAAGACCTTATACTCGCTGCAAGGTATGGGGATGTCTATAATGATTTCTATCCAAACTTATTGAATAATGATCTTAATATTACAAATTTAGAATGTCCGCTAATAAACATAGAAAATCCAATTGATAAAACAGGGCCAACTATACGGGCAAATGAAAAATGTATTGAAATACTTAAGTATGGAAATTTCAATCTCGTCACGTTATCAAATAATCATATTATGGATCATGGTAAGCCGGGATTGGTCTCAACAATTCATTTATGCCAAGAAAATCAAATCGAATGTTTAGGTGCAGGAAGTAATATTGAGGAGGCATCTGAGATTTGGTATAAAAAAATAAAGAATAGTAGAATCGCAATATTGAACTTTTCTGAGATGGAGTTTTCAACTGCGGAGGAATTTTTACCAGGTTCTAACCCACTTGATCCAATTAAGAATTTTTACAGCATTCGATTAGCTAAAGAAAACGCAGATTATGTAATCATTATTATTCATGGTGGACATGAAGGGTATCAGTTGCCCAGTCCAAGAATGGTTAAGACTTATAGATATTTTATTGATTGTGGTGCTGATTTAGTCGTTGGCCATCATCCTCATTGTTTTAGTGGATATGAGAAGTACAAAGATAAAATGATACACTATAGTTTAGGGAATTTCATTTTTGACGATGAATTAAGTATAAACCAAAGTTGGAATTTTGGTTATGCAATAAAAGTTATTATAAATAACTCGAAGGTTTTCTCAGAAATTATACCCTATAAGCAATGTAATGGAATTCCTGGTGTTTTTATGCTGAATGAAAATGAAAGAATCAAATTTGAAAATGAAATACAAAATCATAGCAAAATAATTCATTCAGAATATATGCTTAAAGAAAGATGGAAGGAGCATATTAAAAAGCTGAAGAATGAATATATACTACAATTTGAGTGCTTTGATTTTTGGTTGTACGAAGCACTAAGATCCAGAAGATATATTCCATCACCTTTATCTAAGAGAAAACGATTGCGTTTACTGAATATGTTGAGGTGTCAATCTCATAGGGATATAGCAATTGAAAGTCTAAAATAATTATTTGGTTGTATTTACTACAGTAAGAAGAACTGTTTTACAGATAAATAGAATAATAGATATTGCGAATGATTTGGTATTTGTAATAGCTGTAAATGGAGTAGTATATGTTTGGATATATTTACTCGTTAACTTTCAGAGATCATCAACAATACAAGGGGAAAATATATTTAAATTAAATAATAGTTATGAAAAAGCTTAATATTACAATTATTGGTGCTGGTAATGCTGGTTGTGCTCATGCATTTAAATTATCTGAAAAAGGGCATATTGTTAATTTAGTAAAGACTTCTTCAGCGATTCATAATGAGAACTTTAAAGCTATAGAAAAAAGTCAGGGGATATGGGCATTAGATCATGTTAATAACGATCTTAAATCTTTTCAGAGAATAAGATTAATTACTAGAGACATGAAAGCAGGTTTGAGAAATGCAGATGTAATTCTAATTATGACTCAATCCTTGCAGCATGAAATAATTGCAGAGTCCATAGCACCTCATATTGGTAGATCTGTAAAAATGATTATAGTAATTCCTGGAAATCTTGGCAGTATACTCTTTAATAATGTTTTACAAAATAACAATATTATTTACGCAGAAGGAGAATCAACACCTTTTGATGCTCGTATAATTGAACCTGGTTTAGTAAATATTTTATTTAAAAACGTTAGAAATTCTCTAGGATTCTATCCTTCCTCAACAAGCAAAGAAGGTTTATCAATAGCTCAATTATTACTTGATTCTTATGTAGACTATAGATCTAATGTAATAGAATCCGCTTTACATAATCCAAACTTGATTGTGCATACAATAGGAGTCATTATGTCTGCAAGTAGAATTGAATATTCTAGGGGCAACTTTTGGATGTACAGGGAGGCTTTTACTAAATCTATCTGGAATTTAGTAAATGATTTGGATAATGAAAAAAATAAAGTAATAGCCTCCTATGGGGGCAAACCTAGTTCCTATCTGGATGAATGTAAATATAGAAATGAGAAAGACATTTCAAAAGACTCCTTGCAGGTATTCATGTCATATGCAAAGGATGGAGGACCAAAAGGGCCAAAGTCAATTAATTCAAGATATCTTTTTGAAGATGTTCCTAATGGATTATGCTTATTAAGTAGTTTGGGAGATAAAGCAAACATTGAGACTCCTATTGCCGATTCATTGATTAATATTGCTTCTAGTTTGGTGAAATCAGATTTTAAAAAAACTGGAAGAACCGTTGAAAAGTTGGGTTGGTCTCAAATGACAATAGATGATATAATTAATAATATTTAAATGAATTGTCAAATTTAATAATGGATATATTTTAATATTAGTGCATCACTAGTGTCCGATTAAATCCAACTGATTTTCAGTTGTTTATTATATGGTTCTTTGACGTCTTGGTAATTCTGATTTGTAAACAGCTCATTTAGAGGCGTTTTGTCAAGTAGAGAAATGCTCAATATCTGCAATATTTCGTAGGTTGGGCGATCAACTTTCAATTTGTTACGAACCAATGCGACCAGGCAATAAGCAATTATTGCTGAGTAAACCTGGATTTTCACTGCATTTAGTGTCGTACCCCAGAAAGATTTGATCTTCAAGTGTTGTTTTATCCAATTGAACGCTTTATGGAAAGCTTTGCATAAAGCGTTTAAGAAAATGAAGCAGAATTTCCAGTTGCACTACTTCTACGGTGAAAACGAGAATGCCATCAGAACCCAGGTCTGGTGTACGCTGATTGCCCAATTATTGCTGACGGTCATTCAGAAAATGGCACAGACTAAGAAAGCATTCTCAGTGGTAGCAGCCCTTGTAAGGATGCATCTGATTAGTATGCTGGATGTGAGTGAACTACTAGAAGTGAGTATTCCGGACAAAGTGTACAGTGGATTCGGAGTAAAGTGTACACCTCCTTTGGTGATTGATTCGTGATCTAAAAA
>JAFGOZ010000059.1 GCA_016926235.1 Bacteroidales bacterium
ATAAGCGAAAATCATCCGCTCAGGTAAAAGCTTCGTGGATGTTCCATCTGACCATTAAAAATAAATTATAAACAGATGAAAAAATATAATCACCTATTTGTTTTGTATGCTTTTATAATGTTTGTTTTTTCTTCATGCGAAGATAAAACCATAGAAAGGTATACTGTTAATGCCCCAGTTTATCTTTCATATGAAGACTTAAGGTCAAGTGTGAAAAGTACAACTATAATTCCGGAAATAGCTCAACCAGGTAAAATATACTTCTATAATGATTATATTTTTATTAATGAGTACCAAAAGGGAGTGCATGTTATCGATAATAGTGATCCATCCTCACCACAGACGGTTACATTTATTAATATCCCGGGAAATGTTGACATAGCCATTAAAAGTGACATCCTTTACGCAGACAGCTATGTTGATTTAGTGGTAATTGACATTAGTGATTTAAATAATGTAATTGAGAGAAACAGGATTATTAATGCATTCCCTTATACCATTCCTGAAGTTACTTCAGAAGGGAGGATGGATATGGTAGACGAATCAAAAGGAGTTGTTGTTGGATGGGAAGAGAAAGAAGTGGAAGTAAAGGTTGAAAATAATAATTACTATAATTTTTATCCTGTTTATGCAATGGAAGATGTTATGATAGGTAATGATGTTGCTGTGGTAACAGATATTTCAGGAGGGAAAAACTATGGTGTAGGAGGTTCGATGGCACGTTTCACAATATATAATGATGTATTGTATGCAATAAATGAATTTAATCTGAATATTTTTGATATAAGTGACCTTATAAATCCAAATCTTTGTGGAACCCAGTATGTTGGCTGGAATATAGAAACAATATTCCCTTACAAGAAAAAGCTTTTCATTGGCTCTGGTAACGGTATGTTTATTTACAGCCTTCAGAATCCTAAAGAACCAACGTATATTTCTAGTTATAGCCATGTAAGCAGTTGTGATCCGGTAGTAGTTGAAAATGATTATGCTTATGTGACCTTGCGTTCAGGTAATGAATGTGCAGGATATACTGATCAACTGGATGTAGTGGATTTAAAAAATATTAATAATCCTGAATTACTAATATCATACTCGATGTTTAATCCCCATGGTTTGGGTATAAATAATGGCACATTATTTATATGCGATGGCGATTCAGGATTAAAAATTTATGATGCAACAGATCCATTAAACATTGATGAGAATATGATCACTCATTTCAAGGATATACATGCATTTGATGTAATTCCCCTGGATGATATTTTGATGATGATTGGAAGAGATGGATTTTACCAGTATGACTATAGTGATCTGGATAGCATTAAATTATTAAGTACAATATCTATTCTCAATAACTAGGGTGTTAGGCAAAGAAAAAAGGCTGTTATCCAATCCTGGTAGCAGCCTTTTTTACTTTATTTTGATATCTTTTTGCGATAGTTTTCAGCTTCCCAGTTTTCAATAAATGAGATTTGTTCAGGTGTGAGTGGTTTTGAAATTCCGAAGGAACGTGCATAAAAGCTAATTTTCATCATATTTGTAATAAGGTCTATTACAATATCTGCTGCATTTTTGTTATCGTCAATGATAAGCAAACCTTTACCTTTAATAGCAATTACTTTTGGATAATAACCATAATTATCTGCATAATTGCTTATCATTTGCTCAACATCTTCTTCATTTGTTTCATCTATAATAATGTAGTGTGATTTGCAATACACAATATGATCCGGGGTAAAAGCAGTAGCAATAGACTTAAAGCTTGCTTCATTTTTTACAAAATCTAAAATCAGATCAGATGTTACTGATTTTGAAAATAGTGCGTCCTTTTCCGGATACAGGAATAATAATGAAGAAGAAATAGAGGAATCAATATTTCTTATCTGGATATCAGGTAATTCCTGTTGTAAACATTTCTTTATTTGTTTTTCAATATGTTCATAAGTGTCAGTTATTTCTTTGCCAGAATTTCCGCTAACAAAGATGCCGTGGTTTTCAAGCATTATCATTTTGGGATCGTATCCTTTTTTATTCCGAAAGTTTTCCAGCTCCCTGGCAACTTTTTTAAATAGTATATAACCGGGATCAGTGTATTCAATATAAAGAGCATCATCACCAAACAAATCTTTACAGTATTTTTCGGCATTTTGAGAACAAAGCAATGAATTGCCTAAGGTAGGATGTGTATGAACTACCAGAGGATAATGGATAATATTATGCAGAGAACTTTCCACCGATGGCCGGCTGTCATTATCAGATACAATGCTGGCCATCAGGTCATTTTTTACCTCTTCTTCTCTTTCCAGAGCATTGCTGCTATATTCTTTATTGTTAATCACTTCGAGTTTTTCCCTGGAAAGACATACAAAACTTTTTTCATCAATGGTTGCCAGGGCAAATCCACTAGCTTTTACCCAAATAAATTGGTCATTTTTGTATGATGTATTTCCTCCCCCGGCAATTACGTATTCTTTATCTTTTCCATAGAGCCTGGATAATTCAATGATCTCTTTCAATTCCATTTCCATCTTTAGGTTTATAGTTTTTGCAAAAATAGGATTCTTTTACGATTTATTCTGTCTTTAATGTTACCGGTATTAATGTCACAGGTCCAATAAGGCCCGAACAAAGTGGTTCCCAATGTGAAGCATTGAACAGATTGTTTTCATCCCGGTTTTCAGCTAACCGGCCCGGGAAATTAATATTGTAGAATTTTTTATAATTTATATTGTTTTTATCCAAATATATAATATGGTTTGCCATGAGGTTTGTAACCTCAATCTCAAGAATATTTTGCTGTTTCAATATTTCATCCTTTATCAGTATTTGATAGGGTGGACATATTAAAGAACCTAATTCATGGTTATTTAAAAATACTTTTGCGCTTTCATGAACTTCTCCAAGGTCAAGTATCCATTTTGTTGAGGAAGCTTCCGGCTTATTGAAAGTGACCGAATATTTACCTGTTCCTGAAAAGTACATGCTTTCCTCATATTCGGTCCATGATTTTAATTCATGGGTTGAGATATTAGAAGGAATTTGAGGGCCACCTGAGATGAATTGAATATGCCAATCACCTTTAATTTTTATGGGATTTCGTTTATTATCTATAACTTGATAATCTTCTATTTCTTTAGCATCAGCATATTGTTGAAGTATACAAGATTCACCCGATTCGAGCTGCAAATAAATAATTGAAATATCCTTGGAAATCTCAGAGCATTTAATTTTCCCATAAGTATGATTAACAGGATTGAATCTTACCCAGTTTTCCGTGCCACCAGGCACAATAATACTTCTGTCAAACAGGCTGTCAGACTTATTTACAATGAAAAGGCAGGTGCCATTTTCATTTATCCTTTTTACGGCTTTCAGGTTTGTAGTTAAGGCTTGATATATGGCCGGCATAATATCAATATTCTTAAGACCCTCGAACACATCTATAAAAATCACAATTTTGCCTTTTCCTATATTACACTCCTTATTTATGTTTACCTGAACAAAGTTTAATTTTTGTTTTAAAGTCTCAAATTTTTCAGAATTATCTATATCTTCTCCGAAACCGGGAACAGACGCTGGTAAATCCATTTGAAATAAAATGGTTGCACCTTGCCTGGCTAGTTCAATTAAATGAGAGAAGGTTTTGTAGGGCATATATTTTGTAGCAGGTACAATTAAAACCTTATAGTTTGAAAAGCCGGTATTTAGTTTTTCATCGGAGAAAGTGAGAAGGTTAATTTGCCTGTCGGAAATATAATCAAATGCATAGTCGTATTGATAAAGCTTTTCAGCAATAATTCCTGCTGTAGTTTCATCTGATTTTAATTTAACATGATGCAAAAAGCTTGTTCCTGTCTCAGACCATTTGTCATACATTGGGTAATAGACAAGAATATCATTAGCTGAATTTCCTGATTGCAGAAAGGATTCACAGCATGCTACATAATCATTTAATTGTGGCAAATCTTTCCAGATGGTATTTGTCGGGCCAAAATGCACTGAGGCATAGAACAACCATCCCGGCCAGGATTCAAAAGGCGGGGAGTAGGGAGTGCCATGATATATGATATGGTTTACCCCGGATAAGAAACAATTATCAATGGCCGTTTTAACATCTGCCAGTGATGTAGTAAAATGTTCATTTAACCATGTGGCAGTCTCAGAAGATACAAGTCTTTTACCTGTAATGTTTGCAGCAGATGATGCATATTTCATGGTAAGTACATTTTTTCCTTCGGTTTCAGGTATATCACATGCAGCATATAAATCTAAAATATTTGCAGGAGAGCCATGTGCCTGGTTCCGGATAATGGCATTATTTTCTTTTGCCCAATCCTTCCAAGTAATTGTAAAGTTTTCCAGTAAAAGATCTGAAATAACCTCCCTGTAATCACATAATAACCTGGATTTTAATTCTGAAGAATCTTCTGTAAATAAAGTATTTAAATGTGCGCGAAGATCATATCCTTTACGGGAAAGAAATTCGTCGAAGAAGGTTGGTGTGAAGTCAGCTTCCCCTTTTGCATCGTCTACTTCATATGAGTCATTAAAAAACGCACGGAGATAATCAATGTCTGAGTTTTTAAAAGCTTCGCTAAATCTTGAAAGGTAATGGGTTAATGCTTCTTTTGAAAAATGATCTACAACATTTCCTTCGCCTCCTGGACCGGCACGCTCAACCATCTTACCATGCCATCCCATGAAAACTGCATAAATTGTCCAGGATCCTTTTGGAGCAAGCCAGTTCAATTTCCTGTTTTCATCAATATAGCTTAAAATATCAAGTTTTTCACCGTAATCAGAATAGGCCATGAGGGCGATAAGTGGCAGATCCTTTTTATATTGGATCTGATCTAAAGCTAATTCCTGAAGGTTGTTGTTTGCATTGACAGGATAAACTAAACTGTCAATAGTTAATTGTGTTCTGTTTACGGTGCGAAGGTATGGAGTTTGTATAAACCGGATGACTTCGCTTAATGTCTGCCCTTCATTTAAAGTGTAAATTTTACACTTAAAGTTTTTACAAGCATATGTGCTGTCGATCCAAGGACCACCGAAGGGCCAACCTGTACCTGTTGCCATATCTATACCAAGACCTAATCGTTTTGCTTCTGTAAGGGTGTGGTTGAGTAATTCCATCCATTCAGGTGAAAGATAGTCAATAAATTGATTTTCAAAACCTTTTACTCCATATATAGGTGTGATTTCAAGCCCGCCAAATCCTGCTTTTTTATATTCTTCCAGGGAATATGTTATGCCTTCTCTTGTTAAGATATTACCCATCCACCACCAGCGTGTCCAGGGTTTAGTTTCAGAAGTAATTTCAGGCCATAGAGTATCATTTTGTTTTTTTATACAATTAGCAAGTGCCAATAATATCAGCAATAGAGTGGGAATAAGATTTCGATTCAGTTTTACCTTATTCATTTGAATAGAGTGTATGGATAACAGGAAATTTTATTTGTTTATTTCCATCCTTCTGCTGCTTCGAGTTCAGTTAAATTTGGTTTTTTGGCAGCTATGTCGAGAGATTCATCATAAATTTTCTGCAAATCGCCAAGTTCAATATCTGATCCGCTTTTAATATAAACTGGAGTTTTATAAACAGGAGCATCAACTTCAATGTATTCACCACCCGAATATACATTTTCCGTATCCCATGCATCAATCCATTCAGCACCTTCAGGCAGGTAAAGTCTGTGTTTTGTTTTTCCTTTTTCCCATATTATCGACACAAGGATGTCCGAACCTAATAGATAGGTTTGCCAGTCATTCCAGGCTTCTTGCTGTTCAGGGTATTCAAGAAATAATGGGCGTGCAATGGGCATACCTGTCTCACTTGCTTCCAAGGATAGATCGTATATATAGTCTACCAATTTAGTACGCACAATTGAATACAGGCGCCATGTAGCAATTAGTGCAGTATCATAGGTAGGATCTGTTATGGAGTTCCAAAATCCTTGATCGCTTGTGGGCCCTGTTTCCATAATAGGGGAGAAGCACCCAAAACCCAGCCAGCGAAAACATGCTTCACGTGTAAAACCCTTGCCGTACCCTCCAATGTCCGAACCCCAAACAGGATATCCCATTACAGCACATCTCTGCATGCCTATAATAGCAGATCTAAGCCCTTCGTGATATCCCCGGGTGTCACCCGCCCACATGGCACCGTACCTGGCGCTCCCTGTGTATTGGGCCCGTGGAAATAAAATATAGTCATCCCCAAGTATTGGTTTTACTGCGTCATAAGTAGCTTTTACGTATTGACGGGGATAATCATTATAATTTTCTCTGTAGGATTTGCCGTTATTTGTAACCAGGTGGATAGAATCTACTAGTTTTTCTCCGTCAGCACGATCAAGTTTAAAACCTTTAACACCCATTTTAGCAAGCTTCCCGGGACCATTCTCTGCCCACCATTTGCAAGCTTCGGGATTTGTAAAGTCCATAAGGACCTGACGTGCATTTTTCCAGTCTTTACTGATAAGATCATAATTTTGATCTTCAGCATAATCTGCCATCTTGCCCATTACAAAAGGACCAATCCACATCATTAACTCAATATCTTTGCCATTCAGCCATTTCAGCATTTCTTCGAAATAGGGAAAACGGTTTGTGTCAATCTCATAATCATCAAAACCCCTTTCTCCGGTAGCCCAGGGACGATCAATCCAATATGCTGTAAATGGTATGCTAAATGCTTGCATCATTAAAATATCCTCTGCCAGATAACTATTATATGGAGAATTTACCAATGTACTGTCATAATATTTTTGTTTGTTATGATGATTGTCCCTCCATCTCCATTGTCCAAAAGCCCATTTAGGAGGAGTAAAGGAAGGACCGGTTTCAAGAGCATGTTTTTTAACAATACCGGCAGGAGACTCATCCATATATAACTTTACTTTGAGCGAAGGCCCTTCGAATGCAATTTGAACCAAGGATGTATCTTCTTTACAAAAATCATAGTTTCCCTGCCATGTTCCATAAACGAACAATCCATAATTGCCTGATGAAATATAAAATGGGGCATATGCAGATACTGTGGGTTTAAGTTTCATATCAATATTTTCTCCTCTGAGGTTCATACCAGTGGTGATGCCTGGTGCCCATGATTCGTTCTGGTTCCCGTCTACCACGCGTTCAAAAATTCCGGTAAAATATTCATTTTCAGAGGCTTTAAGATTAATAAACCATCTGCCGGGATTCAAAGGATTTGATATTGAATCCGTTATATTAAATTCAAGTACCAGATCATCATCTAACCTGGTGAGTTTCATTATAATTGAAGTATTTGTATCAGAAGTGTTCCATTTGTAGATAGAGAAATGATCCTCTTTTGTTACCTCGGGCATTCCCTTAATCCACAATGTTTGGTTATTTTTCTTAAAACCAACAGTTCCTTTATTATTAATTCCGGGAGAAATAATAATCGGGCTGCCATTAGGATTTTCAATTCTTATGATTGGATTCGAGTGTTGATCTAATGATATCGTAATGGTATCAGTATTTGAACAAGAAAGAATTGTAAATATTACAATTGATAGTATTGCGAAGATTTTAGGTTTAAAAATATTCATGCTTGGAATTTTAAAGGCATAAAAATAATATAAAATGTGGTAACGGAAAGGCTTAAATTAAAATGTTTTTGATTTAAATATTGACAGGAATCAGAAGAAATTAAAAATGGCAGTAAGCCATGTTAATGGTTATACTGCCATGAAAAATGTATTCCAAAGATTATTATAATCCGTAAACAACCTGGTTTTTAGGATATTTAACCGTATAAACAAACCGAACTTTTTTCGTTTCTCCGGGCTTAATATTCAATTTCCACATGATTGAACCATAGTCTTTATTGAATTTTCCTTCTCCATATTCATCTAGTGTAACTTCCATTTCTTTGTTTGATGAAATGGGTATTTGATCAAGCAAGTCCATTTCAATCGGGAATGAATTGTTATTTCTTAAAATGATTTCAAATCCTTTAGTTTCTTTTATATTGCTTCCTATTACCTGTTTAGAGGAGAAATCCTGGAGCCTGTTACGAAGTATAGTTATTTTGGAGTCCTGACCTAATGAAAGTAGCATAGAGTCAACAGTAGTTATTGGATTGAGATAGGATTGACCAATATACATTCCTTCGAAAAATAAGTTGGCATTTCCTGGAAGGAGGTTGTACTTTCCATAATCTGCAACTTTTGCCATCATATATGCGGTTTGGTCCAATTTTGGAACGGCATGATAGGAATATTTAGCTGCTAATTCATATTGTTGCATAGCCACAAGATGTACTTGTCCATCAGATGGAATATCCTGTGGTGCATCAATTTTATACTCGGCAGCCATGCGATTAGTTGTTTCTGTAACATTATATTCCACAAAATTATAATCATCGTCTATTGATTCTTCGTATGCTGCATATAAATTAATCTCTTCGACAGATTCTTTTTTTGATGGTGCACCACTTGCTGCCCTGCTACGGTAAACATCTGCATCGTTATACGTATAAGGAGGAGTAAAACTAATGTACCAGGGATTCATAATGGGCCTGTTATTATTGATGGTTGGATTTCCTGTAGATATCGTGATCAAAGCATTTTTCCAATCAAAACCTGTAGTTTGGAAAACATTTGCTTTGTATACTAATGTTAAAGGTTTATCAGCTCCATTTGCACGAACATCATAGACAGGTGTCCAGCCGGCTAAAGGTGTGAGGTAAGATACACTAAGTTTAACCTGTGTTGATTTTTTTGCGCTTACACTTATTACGATCTCTGTTTTGGTCTTTTTTTCTGAATATTGTAAATTGTTCAGTTTTTGTTGGATTTTAGCTAAAGTCAGGTTTAATTGTTCAATTTCCGTATCAATATCGTAAACTTTTTCTCTGATATCCAACAAACGGTCACGATAAAATGAGGAAAGCTGCACTAATTCATCTACAGATATTTTCTCTTCGTCTGTTCCAAGTTTTTGGTTAGCATAAATAATTTTTTCTTCACCTTCATAAACGGTTTTTTGGCTTGTTAACCATTTTATCCGTTTGTTAATTGTGTAAATAGAATCTTCAAAATTTTTAGTTTTATATGGAATGTTTTCATCCTCAAGTGTAACATTGCGTGAAGTGGCTGAGAGTAAAACAGCATCCCCCTCAATTTTTACCTGCAGGATGTTATTGTTGATACTCATAGTTACCTCATCAAGTATTACCTCGTTGTTACCTGGTGCAAGGTTCACTACGGCTTGCCGGGTTACTTTTGCTCCTTGTCTGTATACTATCACATCAGTGATTTTCGATTTTTCTTTACTGTATAATCCTGTATTCGCTGCGAAAAGGATTATAAATAATAATATTTTTTTCATTTATTTTTTTTATGTTGTTTGTAACACTTTTTCATTTTGATGCATTTCATTTTAAAATTCCATAAAATAAATGAAAAAAATGTATAATGCATTTTAAAATTAAATTTAATAGGATAAAATTTATTAATGAAAATGATGTATTCAAAACTTTTACATATTTTTAGATCGTGAAATAATGTCAGGTAATCACATTTTTTTTATTTCTTAACTTTAATAAAACTATATGAGTAATAGATTTTTTTTAATTGTTTTGGGGTTATACATAATTTTCCTACCCCATAGAGGAAATATTGTTGGCCAGGAATTTCCTAAGGTGCAATATAAAGCAGAAAGCCCGGGAGTACCAGCTGCTCCGGATAAACTGGAGTTAACACAACCAGATGGTTCGATAATCCATGTATATTTCAAAGGTGACGGGGCTGTTAACTGGTATGAAACAACCGATGGATATACCATCATGAAGAATGATAAAGGTATTTTTGAATATGCAAAACTGGATGAGAAAGGGGAGTTGGTCAATTCAAATGTAAAAGCACACAACCCAAGAGAAAGGGAAGGTTTTGAAGCATCATATCTTTCAGGTATAAAGAAGGGTGTAATGTATTCATCCTCACAAATTGAAAAACTAAAATCAAATTTTAAAAGCAAACCAACAAAAGGTCCAAGCAAGGCATTTCCTCATATCGGGACTAATAATTTGCTTGTGATCCTGGTTGATTTCCCAGATGTGACAAATACTTATGGGCAAAGCACATTTGATAATATGATGAACCAAACCGGATACAACGGGACCGGTAGTTTTAAGGATTATTATATTGCCAATTCTTATGGACAACTTACTGTTGTAACCACAGTAAATGGTTGGTATACAGCAGGTAATAATCATGATTATTATTGCCATAGTTGTTCAGGAGCAAATTCAAACGTTACGTATAGACAACTGGTAAGAGAGGCTGTTGATTCTGCTGAAAAAGCCGGAGTTGATTTTTCAGTGTATGACAATGATTTAGATGGTGAAGTTGACGGAGTAATGGTAATACATGCCGGCAACGGTGCTGAATACGGTGATAATACGAATGTATGGTCTCACAGTTGGAGTTTGTCAGCATGGACTCCCGACTATTCCGTTACATATGATGGAGTGTTGATAGATGCATATACATTAAACCCTGAAACCACACCTTATGGATTAGGCACTATAGGAGTATTGTGTCATGAGTTTGGACATAATTTAGGTTTGCCTGACTATTATGATACAGATTATGAAGGTTCAGGAGGACAGTCATTTGATCTGGGAGATTGGGACTGTATGGCAGGAGGATCATATAATAATGGAGGAGCAACACCTGCCAGCCATAACAACTTTTCAAAAGTAATGCTCGACTGGGTTGTGCCTGTTGAATTGGACGAAAGCCAGATGGTTACATTACCAAATCTTGCCGAGAATAATATTTCCTATTATTATACTACTCCTACTACTGATGAATACTTTTTTGTAGAAAACAGGCAACAGGTACCAGGGACTTTTGATGAATATGTACCAAGCCATGGCATGCTTGTTTACCATGTAGATTTAAATTATAGTGGATGGTCTTCAAATGATATTAATGTAGACCCGACCCATAATGCTATGGATATTGAAGAGGCGGATAATCTGAGAACTTCAGGTTCGGTAAGCGGAGACCCTTTCCCCGGATCTTCAGGTAATAAATCATTTACAGATGCTACTACACCTAACTCTCATGATTGGTCTGGTGCTTCAACTAATAAACCCATTACAAACATTATTGAAAGTGCAGGAGTTATAACTTTTGCTTTTATGGGAGGAGACACATTAAATCCGAGAGGTTTTATAGCAATTCCATTTAGTACCGACCAGATTAATCTTTCATGGACTTTAAACAATAGTGGCCATAATGTAGTTTTAGCCTGGTCAGGTGATGGTATTTTTGGAACACCTGCTGACGGTGATTCCTATTCTGCTGGCAACACCATACCTGGTGGAGGTACAGTGCTTTATAACGGATCATCCACATCATATAGTCATAGTGAATTAACACCAAGTACTAGATATTATTATAAGATATGGTCATATGATGGCAGTCATGTTTATTCAACAGGAACTGTAACTGATGCAACCACATTCTGCGACATTATTACCGATTTGCCTTTCGTTGAGGATTTCAGTGGGGGGACTTTACCTACGTGTTGGCAGAATGTTGATAATGAAGGTTCAGGACAGGTTTGGGAATTTGACAATCCAGGAGGAAGAACCATAAATACAACAACAAATGCAAATGGATTTGTCATATTGGATAGTGATGAGTATGGTTCAGGTTACTCTCAAAATGCAGATCTTATTTCACCGGTAATGGATCTTTCAATGTGTGACTCTGTTTTTGTTACTTTTGAACATTATTTCAGATCCTGGTCTGATAGTAAGGGGACTTTTTCATATTCTGTAAATGGCGGAATAAGTTGGGTTGAAGTACAAAACTGGACTGGATCGAGTACAAGTAATGCAACTACATTCTATCAGGATTTAACATCTGAACTTTCAGGTCAATCGTTTGTAGCTTTTAAATGGAATTATGTTGGTGATTATGGTTATTATTGGGCTATTGATGATATTTTAATTGATTCCGTTAATCCTGGATATACTCCTCCCCAATATGATGTGACATTTATTATAGTAAATGATGACGGGTCGTATCCAATAGAAAATGCCAATGTTACATTAACAGGTTATGGTTCTGTAAATACTAATGCATCAGGCAGCGCTACATTTAATAACGTAACACAACAGTATAGCTTGCCCTATAGTGTTAGTGCATCCTCATATATTACCGTAAATGCAACAATTGATGTTGATGGTGAAATATATCAATGGGTGTATTTAGACACGGCGATAAGTGCTGGATATAACGTAACCTTTACTGTGGATGATGGAACAAATCCAATTAATGGTGCATCTGTGTACATGACTGGGTATGGTACACAAACAACAAATGTAAGCGGTCAAACAGTGTTTAATAATGTAAGTCCGGATGATGATATTGTTTATAATATTTCTGCCACAGGATTTGAGGATATTATAGATTCAGTAGATGTTATGGATTCGGATGTTAATTTAGATATTACTATGTTACCCTTAACATATACAGTTGGCTTCTTTGTATGGGGAGAAGTGGATTCTCTAGCCGGTGCAATTGTCACTCTTGATGGATATGGAACCCAGGTTACGAATATATATGGCCGGGTACATTTTAACGGAGTAGATACTGAAGATGACATTGCATTCACTGTTAATGCTGATGGTTATTACCAATTTGATAGTATTGTCGATGTAATTGACAGTGACGTTGATGTAACTGTATACTTAACACCTTTAGAATATGAAGTAACTTTTATTGTATCCAGTGGAGGTTCTTTCATTGACAGCGCTATGGTGTATTTGGGAGAGGGCGACTCGGCTTATACCAATACACTTGGGGAAGCAATATTTAATATATCTCCTCAAAATGATGTTGCGTATCTTGTTACAAAAGATGGTTACCGTGATGCTTCGGGTACTATTGATATTACTGAAGACAGAACTGTAAATGTAACTATTACCAATCTGGCAGATCCTGTATATCTTGTAACCTTCAATATTACGGACGGATCTTCTCCAATAGAGGGTGCTGGCGTTACTCTAAGCGGCTACGGTGAAAAAATAACCAACAGTTCTGGTCAGGTTGTCTATAATGAAGTAGGAGTTGCCTCAGATATAAACTTCATAATAACTGCGGATGATTATTTTGATTATGTTGATAGCCTTGATGTTGTGGATGCTAATGTGACTGAAAATATCACAATGACTTTAGTTTCCTATAGTGTTACATTTAATGTTGATGACGGAACTAATCCAATTCAAAATGCTCATGTTACCTTAGCGGGATATGGGAGTAAGAATACAAATTCCAGTGGTCAGGCTGTATTTAATAATGTTGTCCCTGAAAATAATATTGGCTATGAAGTTGAAGCGACAAACTTTGAAAATAGCAGTGGTTCAGTAAATGTCTCTAGTAAAAATATTTCACGCTCCATACATCTTGTCTCAACTGGGATAAAGGATGTAGAAATGAGCAATCTGATAACTCTATTTCCAAATCCAACATCCGGTAAGGTTTGGTTTAAGGGATCATTACCCTATGAGATTGAGGTAAAAGTATATGATATAACTGGAATAATGGTTATGAATAAAACTTTATACGGAAATTATCTTATTGATTTAAGTATGTATGCCTCGGGTACCTATTTTATTCAAACGAAGATGGGTGAAGAAATAGGATATCATAAACTGATACTTAAGAAGTAAAAAAAGCATATAGCTGAAAGAAACCCCGGTGATTTGTTTACCGGGGTTCTTTTTATAAATATATTAAAGTCCAACGAGGGTTGAAATCCCCGTTGGGTTTAATGAGATTAATATTATTCAACGATAGGTTCGAATACAGGATTTCCAAAATAGAAATAAATTGTGTTTTCAAATGTATTATCCAGATGGTTAATTTGGCTTTCAGGACCCAGTAACTCAGGTTTTGCATTTATATGAGTACTCATCTTTGTCCCAATAGCGGGGATAGCATCTAAGAATGAAATATCTCCAGGAGGCAATACAGGATGTGGTTCAACTCCGGGGAGACCCTGAAAATCAAATAATCTAATATAAAAATTTTCTTCCGGAGTTGCTATCAATATTTTACCTTCAGCTGTGTTTAATTCCATCCAGCTAATGTTGCTGAAATATCCTTTGAATTCAGGATATGTCCAGGGAGAACCACCAGTTGTGGTATTATTATAGGCATTTTGCCATACATTATATGTTGTTCCCTGTAGTCGGTTTTTCCATACCCTGTATGGACCATTTCCAAGCCATTTGGCATAGAATATAAAATCTTCAGGAAAACTGAAGCTTATTCCTGCATAATTATAATCACCTTTTATCTGGTACTTATAATCCAGTTGTAACCAACCATTCGGATGCATTGTCCATTTTACATAATCGAAACCTTTGCTATATTTCGCTTCAAATACATATTTGTCTTCAACTTGTGTTGCCTGGTAGCTAAATAACTTCGCATGACCATTGCAAATCACAGGGCCGTTTTTAAATGCAATGCTGTGTTTCCCGTTGTATTTTACCTCAATAAGTTGTCCGTCGTTTTTACCAAAAACTGCTGTAAGTTTATCATTTTCAAAAATAATGGAAGTGTCTGTTTCCTTTTTAATAATATCTGCTTTGGTTTCAATGGAAATAAGGGGTTGAATAATTTCTTTGGAAGATTTTATTTTTATTGTCCAGGTGTAAATCTCCATTCCTTTCGGGCTTAATGCTTTTAGTATAATAGCATCAGCTGAATTCCATGTTTCCGGAAGTTTCAGGTTTAAAGAACCTTTATTTCCCGGCATACATTCCGGTCCTTTTATTGTTCCTTCTTTAATTGTTTTAAATCCTGGTTCGTAATAAGAAGGTAAATTAAATTCAACTAATTTCCACTGAAATGTACATGTATTCAGATTAGTAAAATCAAAGCGGTTTTCGACTTCAATATTTCCATTAAAAGTTGGTTCCACTTTATTTACATCAATTTTAACCGGGCTGAATATTTCCTTGATAGCATTAAAGCTACCTTCTTTTTCTCTATGGGGGCCAAGCACACCATCGGGTGCATTTACACCATTTACATCAATGATATTGTTATAGTCAGTCCTCACTAAACCTTCATCAAGTAAAGCCCATAGAAATCCTCCAGCAGATTTCAGAGATGAATACATGAGCTCCCAGTAATCATGCAAAGCGGCACCACCACCGCCATCATTCTGGCAATGGAGAAATTCTGTAGTCATATATATTAAAGAATCAGCAAGAATTTGCTGACAACTTTCATAGGATTCATAATGATTACAATCTATGCCGTTTATTGCATTATTAGGTTTGTGGTGCGCATGAATTACAGGTCTGCCTGAAGGATCGTAAAGGGCATAATCTGCCACAAGGTTTTTGTTATGGCCTCCTTCGTTACCATTACTCCATAATATAATAGAAGGATGATTTACATCTCGTGTAACCATTTCCTTTACAAGTTTATGACCCACTTCAGTATCGTAGGCATCATGCCAACCAGCTAATTCGTCAATAACATAAAGCCCAAGGGAATCGCATAACTGGAGAAATGATTGATCAGGGGGATAATGAGAGCAACGCACAGCATTCATATTCATTTCTTTGATTAATAATACATCCCGGCGATCTATTTCCCTGTTTACCGTTCTTCCTGTTTCAGGCCAGAATACATGGCGGTTCACGCCTTTAAATTTCATCTTCTTGCCGTTGATATAAATCCCATCTCCTTCTTTTACTTCTATAGTGCGAAATCCAAAAGTCTCCTTTGTTCTGTAAAGAACCTGGTTCCCTTCCTGAAGTTCAAGTACTACACTATAGAGGGTAGGCGTTTCACACGACCATAGTTGTGGGTTTGATATCTTTACATTATGAGTAATTACTTTATCATTTTTATTCACAGGTAATGAAAAACCAACAATCTTTTTTCCCGATGGACTTAATATGCTTCCATAAATAATATCAGAATTTTCAATGTTTTGAGGTTCAATATGCAGGGACACTTTTCCATCGGCTGTGCCGGATACGGCTACCTGTCCAATATGTTCCTTTGGAACTGCTTCCAAATATACAGGACGGTATATGCCTCCAAATATCCAATAGTCAGCATATCTTTCAGCACGGTTAACCCACTGATTTGCTGACATTTTACTGACTTTTACTTCCAGATCATTCATTAAACCGGCAACTAATAGTTCGGTAACATCATATTTAAACCGGTAAAAACTTCCCTGATGAATTTCACCCACAGATCGGTTATTGATTTTTACTTCCGTATCGGTCATAGATCCCTCAAAAACCAGGAAAATTTCCATCTCGTGCCATTCCATAGGTACATGAAATTTATATTTATATATACCTTCCTCATCGGCATATATAAAATCATCCCCATAAGTATAGTAATCGCGACCAAAGTTATACGTGCCAAAACCTTGCTGTTCCCAGCAAGAAGGGACCTCTATTGTTGTCCAATAGCCACTTTTTCGGCCACCGGTGCAATAGAACTCCCATGTTTCGGTATGTTCATTATCTGTGCCTGATAGATATTGTATTTGTTTTTCGGTTATTTTATCTGTTTGAGATGTTACTGATAGATTAAATAATAGTATACCAAAGAATAGAGGCAGGTAATATTTCATAGTTATTAGATTTTATTGACCAAAAATAGAAAAACTATGTTTAGGAACCAATTTGTATTTGCATATAAATGATATTTGATTGTATGGATTCTAAAAAATTCTATCTTTAAGGTCTCATTTAATATAATTATATATACTTGTTTTATGTTTTTTTTATTATATAAAATAAATTAAGTTAAAAACTTTGTATATCATTATCAATGATTTTAAATTTATCGGCTATTAGTAAAGAATTATCATTACAAATGAAAATATTAATATCATGAAAAATTATCTTGCAATTGACATTGGAGCTGAAAGTGGGAGAGGCATTCTTGGGACATTGAAAGACGGTAAGCTTACGGTTAAAGAAATTCACCGTTTTACAAATGGTCCTCACAACGTGTTGGGATCACTACACTGGAACATTCTGCACTTATATGAAGAGTCTATTCAAGCAATAATAAATTGTGTACAGAATGAAAATGTACAACCCAATGCAATAGGAGTTGATACCTGGGGTGTGGATTATGCATTGCTTAATAAGAAAGGATCATTTCTGGACATGCCTTTTGCATACCGTGACAGCAGAACAGATAATGCGATTGAAGAATTTACAAAAATTATTCCCAAGGAAAGAATATATGAGCTTACCGGGATACAATTTATGCAGTTTAATACATTATTTCAGCTTTTTGCTGATAAGGAAAGCCGGCCTTGTACGCTTTCTGCAGCTACTGACTTGTTATTTATGCCTGATATTCTTAATTATGTGCTGACAGGACAAAAAGTAACTGATTTCAGTTTTGCTACTACCTCACAACTTTTTAATCCTAATAAAATGGATTGGGAAGATGAATTGCTAGATGCTTTGGGCATTTCAAAGAGTATTATGCAGAAAGTGGTGCTTCCCGGAACTGTAATAGGTAATATGATTGATAATTTATGCTTACAAACTGGGGTAAAAAAATTACCGGTAGTTGCTGTAGCAAGCCATGATACAGGTTCTGCAATTGCTGCTATTCCTGCTCAGGGAGACGACTGGGCGTATATAAGTTCTGGTACCTGGTCTTTAATGGGTATTGAGAGCAAACATCCTATAATAAATGAGACATCATATAAATATAATATTACTAATGAAGGTGGAGTTGAGAAAACGATCAGGGTATTGAAAAATATTATGGGTTTATGGTTGTTGCAAAGAACTAAAGCCGCATGGGATAAAGAAAAGCAGTATACATATCCTGAATTGGTCGAATTGGCCAAAGGAGCACCCCAATTTAAATCATTTGTAGATCCTGATGACAGCACATTTTTGTACCCTGAAAATATGGCAGTGGCTATTCATGATTTTTGTAAAAAAACGGGACAACCTGTACCGGCAAATCATGCAGAGACTGTGCAATGTATATTCCAATCATTAGCAATGAAATACAGGGATACCATAGACCAGCTCAGGGACCTATCTAAAAAACCTTTGAAAAAACTCTATGTAACTGGTGGTGGAAGTAAAAACGAACTACTGAACCAGTATATAGCTAATGCCACAGGCGCCGAAGTTATTGCAGCATTGCCAGAAGGTACGGCAGTGGGGAATATTATGGTTCAGGCCATGGCTATGGGTGACGTTAAGGACCTTGAGGAAATAAGGGAGGTCATTTCCCGTTCATTTCCTTTAAAATCTTTTAAGCCTGAAAATATAAACGCTTGGGAAGAAGCATATCAAAACTACAAAAAACATACAAAATGAGTAAAATTGAATCAAATTACCAGATTGCTAAAGAGCAATATGCTGCAATCGGAGTAAATACCGATAAAGCTTTGGAAAAATTACAAAACATTGCCATCTCACTCCATTGCTGGCAGGCAGATGATGTTGGAGGATTTGAGCACGAAGGAGCCACACTTGATGGAGGAGGAATTCAAACAACCGGAAATTATCCTGGAAAAGCAAGGACTATAGCTGAAATGAGGGCTGACCTTGAAAAAGTATATTCATTGCTTCCCGGACATCACAGGTTGAACCTGCATGCTCTCTATGGAGATTTTGGAGGCAATTACCCAGGAAGGGATAAAATTGGTACACAGCATTTTAAATCATGGACGGATTGGGCAAAACAAAATAAACTGGGAATAGACTTCAATTCCTCTTTCTTTTCTGATCCTATGGCCTCTGATGGATTTACACTGGCACATATGGATAAGAATGTTCGTGATTTCTGGATTGAGCATGGTAAGAAATGTCGTGAAATAGCTGACTTTATTGGAAAAGAACTTGGAACCCGTTCAGTTCATAATATCTGGATTCCTGATGGTTCTAAAGATATCACCGTAAACAGATACCATCATAGAAACTTATTGACTGACTCATTAAATAAAATGCTTGCAATCAAGTATGATTCAAAAAATATGCGAGATGCTGTTGAATGTAAGCTTTTTGGTATAGGAAGTGAATCCTATGTAGTAGGTTCTCATGAGTTTTATATGGGTTATGCCATTAAAAATGGAACTATGCTATGCCTTGATATTGGACACTTTCATCCAACTGAATCTTGTGCAGATAAAGTCTCTGCAGTATTTCAATATATTGATGAATTATTATTCCATGTTACTCGTGGTGTTCGTTGGGATAGCGACCATGTTGTAATTTTAAATGATGATATTCGCGAACTGATGAGAGAGATCGTGTGGGCAGATAAATTGGATAAAGTTTGCCTGGGTTTAGACTTCTTTGATGCCAGTATAAACAGGATAGGAGCGTATGTAGTTGGAACCCGTGCAGCACAAAAAGGGCTTCTCCTTGCCTTACTGGATCCAATTGAGACACTTCGCAAGTATGAAAGTAATGGTAATAATTTTGAACGTCTTGCCTTGCTGGAAGAAGCAAAAAGCAAACCATTTGGAATGGTATGGGATTATTTCTGTGAAAAGAATAATGTTCCGGTTGCTGAAAAATATATTGCTGAAATTCAGGACTATGAAAAGAATATTTTAAGTAAACGTAATTAAACCTAAATAACCTAACCTAAATAATAACAATTATGGTCGTATTTATTGGTGTACTACTTGTACTGGCAGGCGGTTTTGCCTCAGGAAGTTTTTATCTTCCTTTTACTAAAGTTAAAAAATGGTCATGGGAAAGCTTTTGGCTATTCGGAGGGCTTTTTTCATGGCTAATTGTTCCTATTGTTGCAGCTCTAATTACTATTCCTCATTTGATGAGTGTTTATAAAGGTGTTGGCACAATGGATATAATATATCCTATAATATGTGGATTTTTATGGGGGATAGGAGGTCTAACCTTTGGATTGTCAATGCGATACCTTGGAATGTCATTGGGAATGGCCATAGCACTTGGTTTGACAGCTGCTTTTGGTACATTAATTACGCCTTATTTACCCCTTTTGCCATTCTGGACTGGTGAGGAATTTAAGCCTGTATTTTCTTCTTCTGCGGGCATAATTACTTTTGTAGGAGTAATTGTGGGGCTTATCGGTATTGGAATTACCGGAAAAGCTGGAATGATGAAAGATAAAGGAACAAAAGAGGAAGATAAAAAAGAAGGTGTTAAGGAGTTTAACTTAAAGAAAGGATTAATTGTAGCTTTGGTTTCCGGTATTATGAATGCTTGTTTTGCTTTCGGTATTAAATTTGGTGAACCAATCACAGCCCAGGCTCAACAGATGGGAGCCTCAAGTTTAAATGTGAATAATGCTACATATGTACTAATATTACTGGGAGGGCTATTAGTTAATGCCTTTTGGTGTATACGATTACTTATTAAAAATAAAACCTTTTCGGATTATGGTAATAAACAGACTCCATTAAGTAAAAACTATATTTTCTCGGCTATTGCAGGTACTATTTGGTACTTACAATTCTTTTTGTATGGAATGGGGGAAAGTAAGATGGGAGATTTTGGTTATGCAGGGTGGAGTATTCTTATGGGGTCATCCATTATTTTTAGTAATATCTGGGGACTTATAAATAAGGAATGGAAAGGTGCTAACAAAAAGACTATAATTGTATTGATAATAGGTTTGGCAGTACTATTATTATCAACCGCTGTAATTGGCATAGGTGCATCTTACAAATAGCTTAAATATAATTAGTTAACGTAAATTCGATATTTGAATAATTCTAAATAATTGATTTTCAATAGCCCTTTCCTCTTAGTAGGGGCTATTGAAAATCAAATTCAAAAACCGAAATACTCTAAATTTTCCAGTTTAGATTAATTTATAAAATTTTGAGTATTTCTCAATTCTTAGAAATAAATTTACTCCCTCCTCCCAGGCAAAAACCAGAGGCTATTGAAAATCAATCGAATAAATATAACGCTATATCTAGTTTATTAATATTTTCTTAGAAAAGCTGTTCATTTGTGGCAGCTTTTTTCTTTAATTAAGAATGGTTCTATATAATAACAAAATGTTACCTGAATAGTCGGCATTTATTATATTTACTACATATTCATAACGATAATCAATGATAAACTACGAAGCATTTTTTTCTGTTACTTATGGTCTATATATTGTTTCTTCGGGAAATGAAAATAAAGGGAATGCTTTTATATCCAATGCTGCAACACAGGTTACCTCCGAACCACCACAATTTGCAGTATGTTGTAATAAAGATAATTACACTGCTGATATAATAAAATTAAGCAGAAACTTCGTATTATCTGTCTTACAGCAGTCAGCATCTCCTCTTGTAATAGGAAAATTTGGATATAAGTCAGGACGGGATATCAATAAAATGGAAGGAACAAAAATTATTTATGGTGAAACGGGTGCACCGGTTATCCTGGATGATGTACTGGCCTATATTGAATGCAAATTGGTAAATGCGTTTGATGTTGGGACACACATCATTTTTATTGGCGAGGCTCTGAATGCAGAGATTCTTAGTGCCGAAGAACCATTAACCTATGCTTACTACAGGAAAGTGAAAAAAGGTTTTTCTCCTAAAAATGCCCCTACTTATATAGATAAAAGTAAGCTGGAAAAGTCTGCTAAACCTAGTTATGAAAAATACAGGTGCCCCGCCTGCGGGTATATTTATAATCCGGCAATTGGAGATGAAACTGCGCATATAAAGCCTGGAACGCTATTTAAAGATTTACCGGATTATTGGAAGTGCCCGGTTTGCGGTGTGGATAATCTTGATTTCGTAAAAGTTTAATGCAAATTATAATTCATTAAATATCATTAACTTAATATACATAATAAAATGGTGAATATAAAAGGAACAAAGACTGAACAGAATTTATTGAAAGCTTTTGCAGGAGAATCACAGGCTCGTAACAGATATGAGTTTTATGCAAAGGTTGCAAAAAAGGAAGGTTACGAACAAATATCAGCAATTTTTCAAGAAACAGCTGATCAGGAAAAGGAACATGCAAAACGATTCTTTAAGTTTCTTGAAGGTGGTATGCCTGAGATAACTGCTTCATATCCGGCTGGAGTCATTGGCACCACCATTGAAAATTTAATAGCCGCTGCTGATGGTGAAAATGAAGAAAGGACAAAGTTATATCCAAAGTTTGCTGAAATAGCTAAAGCAGAAGGATTTACAGAGGTTTCTGTAGCATTTAAAATGATTGCTAAGGTAGAAGAAGAGCATGAAAAAAGGTATCGTAAACTTGCAAAAAATATTGAAGAGGATAAAGTTTTTGCAAGTGAGGCGAAAGTATTATGGAAATGCCGCAATTGTGGCTATGTCTATGAATCTGCCAAAGCTATGGAAAACTGTCCGGCTTGCTTACATCCCAAATCTTTTATGCAATTAAAAGAAGACAATTATTAAAAAAAAATCATAAACCATGATATGGAAAAACTGCCTGTATGAAAGGGCGGTTTTTTTGTTTATTGCGGGATATTTTAATTATAAATTATCAATTTGTTCATTAAGACTGTAATCGATGATTATTTTATGCAATAGTTATTAATCAATCTAAAAACAAGCAGGGAATATATTTTCTTTAATATTAGTTTGTCACACATGAAATTTATAACTTTATAAAAAGGCAAAGAGAAGAAAACATATTGGTAATATGGTTAAATTTTTATTTAATAAAATATCCCAGTTTTATATTCGAATGCGATATCAAAATCAGGAAATCCATTCTCAGAATATTAACAATGAATTGAATCGGGATATTTCTTTGAATAATATTAGGCGTACGCGCTATTTTCTTCCATTTGCTTTATTTTTTTTTGTATCTCAAATTGTAAATGATTTTATATTTCCAGATATATGGTCTTCTGAACAATTGTATTTTTTCAGAATTAATGATATAATAGCATTCATACTAACATTGATTCTTCTATTGTTTATTTTTTTAGGCAAAAATGATGATTCAATTAAAGCAAAGAGGCGAAATGATGTATTGGTACATATATATATTCTTTTAATACTAATATACTCTGCATCAATTTCCAGTGGAGAGCAATACGAATTTCATCATACTCCCACCTTCACAATTACTTCGCTAATAGTAGCTATACTGTATTTTGTGCCTGGTAATATTATGCTTATATATTTACTAATCGGCTTACTTGTCTTGACTGTGAATCCATATCGGATTTTTGTTGATAATTCAGTAGTTGGTGTATATAACTCCGTTTCGTTTATTGTGGCTCCTATTGCACTAATTATATCACGTATGCTAATGTTTTCAAAGAAAGAAAGCTTTTTGGACAAGTATTATCTTGCTCAAGCAAAGGATGATTTAGAGCATCAGGTATTGGAACGAACGCAGGAACTTCATGATGCTAATGCTAATTTGCAGAACAGGATTATGGTTCAGTTGGAATATGAAAAGATACTGGAGAAAGCAAAACTTAAGGCGGAAGAATCTGACAGGCTTAAATCCGCATTCCTGGCTAATCTGTCTCATGAAATTCGTACCCCAATGAATGCGATTGTTGGGTTTACTGAACTATTGATACGATCAGTGCCTGAAAATGAGAGAGCCTCAAAGTATAGCAATATTTTAAGAGGGAGATCACTCGATTTATTGAAAATAATGGATGATATTATTGTAATCTCAAAAATTGAATCTGATCAATTGGAGATATTTCCTGAAAAAGTGAATGTTTCTGAGGTCTTTGATACAATATTAACACATGCAAAGCAAAAGTTAATTTCAGAAAAGAAAGATAACATTGAACTTGTCTGTAATTATGATTTGGATGAAGAACCACCAATCCTCACAGATAAATTAAAATTTGAGCAGGTACTTGAAAATTTATTGGATAACGCAATTAAGTTTACCACTAACGGGAAAATAGAATTAGGATGTAAATTGAACAATAACGGGGAATTGCAATTTTACGTTTCTGATACAGGTATTGGAATTTCCAGCGATACAGCTCCCATTGTCTTTGATAAATTCAGGCAAATTGAGCAGGGTCTGAATCGCAAATATGATGGGATGGGTTTAGGTCTGTCCATTTGTAAAGCATTTGTTGAAAAACAGGGTGGCCGCATATGGCTTAATTCATTGGAGGGAAAGGGTACTACGGTATCTTTTGTTTTAAATCAGGCAGATAGCTGCAACGATATTACTGAAGCCAATGGAAATAGTGAGGAGGAGTATGATTTATCAGGTTCTATTCGAATAAATGATGAAGATTTTAAAGAAAAACCAGGTTAATCATTAATAACTCCGGAGCCTAGCATTTCATCATCCAAATACCAGGCTGCAAATTGACCAGCTGTAATCCCCCTTTGTGGGTTATCGAAAATAAGATACATTCCTTTATTTGTCATAAAGGCTTTGCCCTTTTGGAGTGGTTGCCTGTATCTAATACGTATTAAATATCTTTTTGATGAACCTGGTAAAAGTTTTAGGTCAGGTCGTATCCAATGGATTTCGTCTTCTTTAATGAATAAAGCTCTGCGATATAACCCAGGATGTTCATCTCCCTGTCCTGTATAAATTATATTTTTTTGGATGTCGGTTGCAATTACAAAAAGAGGTTTTTCTTTTCCTCCTACATTTAATCCTTTACGCTGTCCAATAGTAAAAAAGTGAGCTCCGTTATGTTGTCCAACTATTATACCATCCTGTGGTGTATAATGAATGGGTTGTGAAAGAAATTCAAGTTGATCTTCACCAGGATCTGATGAAACAGGAACTTCGCAATATCTATTATAAAGAGAATTATTAAAATGGATTTCAATGATGTTTCCCTTTTTGGCAGTTAGTTTTTGTTGCAAAAACTCGGGAAGATTTATTTTTCCGACAAAACATATACCCTGAGAATCTTTTTTATCAGCGGTAGGTAATCCTGCCTTTGCAGCTATATTGCGCACCTCCGCCTTATGTAAATGTCCAATCGGAAATAATGCCATAGATATTTGTTCCTGACTTAGCTGACATAAAAAGTAACTTTGTTCTTTTGATGGATCGCTTCCAGCTAACAACCTGTACGCTTCTTTACCATTAATTTCGATTGTCTCTTTTCTGCAATAATGCCCTGTGGCAATATATTGGGCACCCAACTCCTTAGCTTTATTAATAAACAGGTCGAACTTCACTTCACGGTTGCAGAGTATATCGGGATTGGGAGTGCGGCCGCGTTCATATTCATTGAACATATAGTCTACTACGCGTTGACGATATTGCTCGCTAAAATCAACAGTATGAAAAGGGATATTTATTTTTTTTGCAACCAGCTCTGCAAATATCAGATCATCTTTCCAGGGGCAATCACCAGAGAGAGTTCCTGTCTTATCATGCCAGTTTATCATGTAAAGACCGATAACATCATAGCCATCTTCTTTTAGTAAATAAGCAGCAACGCTTGAATCAACCCCACCTGAAAGACCCACAACAACACGTTCCATGTAATTGAATTAAGAGTAAATGTTTTCGATGCAAAAATACAATTTTATTGTTAAAAACACTTTTGATGAATTATTACTTGAAATTAAGATGATGATGTTAATGTATTGAATTGTAATTAGTTGATGTTAAAGGTAAATAGATTGAGGATAAGTTATTTCAGTTAGATGTAATCCTTGTGCAGGAACTGAGTATCCGGCCTTTGAACGGTCTTTACTTTGGATTATCTTGTGTATTTCATCTACGTCCATTTTCTTTAGACCTACTTCAAGTATTGTACCAATTATTGCCCTTACCATATTTCGCAAGAATCTATCAGCTGTAATAGAAAATACCAGCATATCTTCAAGCATATTCCACTGGGCATTCATAATCCGGCAGTTGTTCGTTTTTGTATCCGTATTACTTTTACTAAAACATGAAAAATCGGTATATTCAAAAAGGATTTTTGTGGCAACCTGCATTTTCTTTATATCCAGTGGTAAATAGAGAGGATATGAAAACGCAATAGAGAAAGGGTTTTTTTTGCGTGTAATGTAATATTCATAAGTCCGGGATATAGCATCATATCTGCAATTTGCATCAGGTTTTACTTTTTTAATGTTATATAGGGCAATATCTTTAGGTAATATACTGTTGAGTTTATATAAAAACTTATCATTATCCATTAAATCCTCATTTTCACTATCAAAATGTGCAACAAAAAAGCGCGCATGAACACCGGTATCAGTTCTTCCTGCCCCGGTGGCAGAAATAGTTTCATTAAGTAATACAGACATAGCTTTGTTTAGAGTTTCCTGCACGGTTATGGCATTTGGTTGTATTTGCCATCCATGATAATTTGTCCCTAAGTAAGACATTTCTATGAAATATCTGTTTGCCAAAATCTTTGCCTTTTAATCAAATTTAAGAAATCTCGCGGCAAAATGCTACGATTTAAAAAAATATGTTCTAATTTTCATATGGATAAAAGTATATAATGTTAAAATTCTTTATACACAAGGGAAGGTTAACATTTTTTAACAGCCATTGTGTTTTAGAAGTTACCTGAGGATATTAATTTTGGATTCAAATTAAAGAATTTTGAAAATTTATTTTGAAATTTGATATTGTAGTTTTAACAATTAAAAACATAATAAAATGAGTGAGACAGTTAACGTTAAAGAGTTGAATGAGAAAATACAAAATGAAAGCTCTTTTGTTGATGTAGTAACCATGGAGGTCCGGAAAGTTATTGTGGGCCAGAAGCATTTGTTGGATAGCATGCTTATTGGCTTATTGTCAAATGGTCACATTTTACTGGAAGGTGTTCCTGGACTGGCCAAAACACTTGCTATTAATACATTAGCGCAAACAATTGATGCAAAGTTTAATAGGATCCAGTTTACCCCGGATCTTTTACCTGCAGACCTTTTAGGTACTATGATCTATAGTCAGAAGAAAGAAGAATTTCTGGTAAAAAAAGGTCCGATTTTTGCAAATTTTATTTTAGCAGACGAGATAAATCGTTCACCAGCTAAAGTTCAAAGTGCATTATTGGAGGCTATGCAGGAAAGACAAGTGACTATTGGTAGCGAAACATATAAGCTTGATGAGCCTTTTCTGGTGTTGGCAACACAAAACCCAATAGAACAGGAAGGTACATACCCTTTACCTGAAGCCCAGGTGGACAGATTTATGCTTAAAGTTGTAGTCAACTATCCGGAGGTTGATGAAGAAAAGCTTATTATGAGACAAAATATAGCTAAGGAATTTCCATCAGCAAGCACAATAGTTAAACCTGATGATATTATTAAAGCAAGAGGGGTTGTGAAAGAGGTATATATGGATGAAAAAATTGAAAAATATATTCTTGATATTGTATTTGCCACAAGATATCCGGATCAATTCAATCTTCCTAAGTTCAATAGTATGATACACTATGGTGGATCGCCACGCGCAAGTATTAACCTGGCAATGGCGTCGAAAGCTTTTGCTTTTATTAAGCGCAGAGGATATGTTATCCCTGAAGATGTAAGGGCTGTATGTCATGATGTATTGCGGCACAGGATCGGATTAACATATGAAGCTGAAGCTGAAAATATAACTTCCGATAATATAATATCTGAGATTCTAAATACTGTAGAAGTACCTTAATCAGGTAAAATTTAAATTATGAAAAATATGCTGGTCACTTTATTCCTGACTTTTAGTTTAGCAGGAGTTAGTAGTTCACAACATTTAATAGGATTGCACAAGGACGATATAATAGTCCTTATGAAAGAGAATCAGCCTGACTTTAAAATGGATAATTCTACAGTTAATAAATTATATAAATATTTAAAATTTGTAGATAACATTAATGAGCAGACTTTACTCATATTTTTGGATGAAAATGACCGGTGTACTTTTTCAAAGCTTATGAGTGATTATTCAAACCTGGATGATGCTTTAAATGATTTGAATAAGAATTATAAAACAGTAAAAGTGAATGAATGGATTTATTCGATAGATGGTGTTAATTACTCTGTTACACTTGCCGAAGAAGAATGGTTTTTTACAATTTTGGTTAAAAAGTACTAAGTAAAGTGGAAGCTGCAGAATTATTAAAAAAGATAAGAAAAATTGAAATTAAGACCCGGGGCTTGTCCAGACAGGTTTTTGCCGGCGAGTATCATAGTGCATTCAAAGGCAGAGGGGTTGCGTTTAGTGAAGTTCGAGAATACCAATATGGTGATGATATAAGGAATATTGACTGGAATGTTACGGCACGTTTTAACCATCCTTATATTAAGGTGTTTGAAGAAGAACGCGAACTTACCGTAATGCTCGTTGTTGACATTAGTGGTTCAAGAAATTTTGGTTCCATAAATCAGCTTAAAAAAAATCTTATAACTGAAGTCTCAGCTGTTCTGTCTTTTTCGGCTATTCAGAATAATGATAAAATTGGCGTTATACTTTTTAGCGACCATGTCGAGAAATTTATTCCACCGAAGAAAGGGAGAACGCATATATTAAGAATTATAAGGGAATTGATTGAATTTCAGCCATCAAAAACAGGAACCAATATATCTGAAGCATTAAGATATTTGACTAATGCATTGAAGAAAAGGTGTATTGCCTTTATTATCTCAGATTTTTTTGATAAAAACTTTGATGAAGCCCTTCGAATTGCAAATAATAAGCATGATGTAGTTGCTTTACGAATATACGACCCCAGGGAAGAGGCAATTCCTTCTGTTGGGCTTGTAAAGATGAAGGATGCTGAAACAGGTGAAAATATATGGGTAAATACAAATAGTAGAAAATTCAGGGATAATTATATTAAATGGTGGGAAGAAAGAAATTTCAGGTTAAATCAGATATTGAAAAAAGGTGGGATCGACTATGTCGAATTGAGAACAGATCTGGATTATGTAAAACCATTGATTAATCTATTTAAAAGAAGATAAAAAGAAGATTAGTATGAAAAGGAATTTGAGAATTTGTAGATGTCTTTATCTGCCATCAATGTATTTAGTTTTTCTTCTTATAGCTCAAAGCTTTTCAGGCTCGCTATCTGCTCAGGACGTGACTTTAAAAGTATCGACAAATAAAGATACAATATTAATTGGCGATCATGTTGAATTATTGTTACAAGTAGATAAAGCTAACGAGTATGATGTTTGGTTTCCAATATTGACGGACACTATTACCGAACATATTGATGTTATTTCAGTTGAGCCTATTGATACGCTTCAAGGAGATGATGGCAGATCTAAGCTAACACAGAAATATATAATAACAAGTTTTGATAGTGGTATTTTTGAAATACCTCCGCTTCCTTTTGCCATATCAGGTAAGGGTGAAGTTGATACAATTCATTCATCTGAAATACAACTTGTTGTAAACACTCTCCCTGTAAGTCTTGAAGATCCAATTAAGGATATTAAGGATATTTACAAGGTGCCTTTAACATTCAGGGAATTACTGCCTTATATCCTTATTTTGTTAGGTGCTGCGATGTTGGTGATTGTGACTATTTATGTTATTAAAAAGATTAAAGCAAAAGAGCCAATAATACCAAGAATAGAAAAGCCAAAAACACCACCCGAAATTATTGCCATCAGGGATTTAGATAGCCTTAAAGCAAAAAAACTTTGGCAACAGGGAAGGGTTAAGGAATATTATAGTATCCTAACAGATATAATACGGATTTATATTGAGGACAGGTTCTATATTATGGCAATGGAACAAACCAGTGATGAAATTTTATTACAATTTGAAAAAACCGAATATGGAACACAAGAAGAATATTCAATTCTTAAAAGAATGTTTACTACGGCTGACTTAGTCAAGTTTGCAAAGGGTGATCCTCTTGCCGATGAGAATGAGTTGCATTTGGCAAATGCTTACGTATTTGTTGAAAAAACAACTCCCGTAAAGGAAGTTGAAGAACTGGATATGAAGGAAGAGAATCAGAATGAATAAAAGAATTAATAAAATATAGTGCGGATATGATTAATTTATTTGTAATGCCTGAGTTTGCTAATCCGAAGCTATTGTATCTAATGCTTTTATTGGTGCCAATGATTGTATGGTACGTTCTGAAGCATAAACAAGCTCATGCAACATTGCAAGTCTCAGCAATAGAAGGTTTTGTAAAGAGTGGCAGGACCTATAAACATATATTACAGCATATGCTTTTTGTAATCAGGTGTTTAATTGTTGCGCTACTTATTGTTATCATTGCCAGACCGCAGTCAGTAAATAAGTGGCAGGATGAAACCACTGAAGGAATAGATATTGTAATTGCACTTGATATTTCTGGAAGCATGCTTGCAAGGGATTTTAATCCAGACCGTCTGGAAGCATCAAAGGAAGTGGCCATGGATTTTATTTCTGGCAGACCGATGGATAGAATAGGATTGGTGGTGTTTAGCGGAGAAAGCTTTACGCAATGTCCTCTTACAACCGATCATGCTGTATTGGATAATCTTTTTAGTGGTATTAAAAGTGGCATGATAGAAGATGGAACGGCCATTGGACTTGGTTTAGCTACTTCCATAAACAGACTTAAAGATAGCAAGGCAGTAAGTAAGGTTATTATTTTACTTACTGATGGGGTAAATAATATGGGCTCAATAGCTCCCGTCACTGCTGCTGAAATTGCAAAAGCTTTTAAAATCAGAGTATATACAATCGGTGTAGGAAAAAGAGGTATGGCTCCATACCCTGTTCAAACATTCGGTGGAATCCAATATCAGAATATTCCTGTTGAGATTGATGAAGATGTATTGCAGAAAATTGCAGATATGACAAATGGTAAATATTTCAGGGCTACTAACAATGAAAAGTTGAAGGAGATTTACCAGGAAATTGATCAGTTGGAGAAGTCAAAGATTGATGTAAAACACTTTAGTAAAAAACAGGAAGAATATCTTTATTATGCGATTGCAGCCGGATTATTATTAATCATCGAAATTGTATTGAGAAATACTTTATTTAGAAAAATTCCATAGGAGGACGCCATGTTTAGATTTGCAAATAGTGAGTTTTTATTCTTGTTGTTTATTGTACCAATTGTGGTAGTGGTATTTATACTTTTAAATTACCGGAAGAAATCAGCAGTTAAAAGATTTGGAAATCCGGAGCTGCTTGCACAACTCATGCCTGAAGTTTCAAAGTTAAGACCGGTAGTAAAATTAGTATTTTTGTTATTAACTATTGTTTTTATCATTATGGCTATTGCCCGGCCACAGTTTGGCTCAAAACTTCAGGAGGTGAAGAGGGAAGGTATTGAACTTGTGATTGCTTTGGATGTATCGAATAGCATGTTGGCAGAAGATTTACAACCCAACCGTTTGGAACGAGCTAAACAGGCTATTTCAAAGCTTATTGATAAACTTGAAAATGATAAACTGGGATTGGTAGTATTTGCAGGAGATGCATATATACAATTACCTATTACTACTGATTATGCAGCAGCAAAGATGTTTCTCTCAACTATTAATACCGAGATAGTGCCAAAGCAAGGTACTGCTATTGGGGCAGCCATTGATTTGGCTTCAAGGTGTTTTACACCCGAAACTAAAGCGGGGAAAGCTATAATTGTTATCACTGATGGTGAAAACCATGAGGATGATGCCGTAGGCGCTGCTAAACGAGCTGCTGAAAAAGGTATTACTGTCCATGCTATTGGAATGGGTATGCCCAGGGGAGTTCCTATCCCGATAAGGGGTACGTACGGACAAATTAATTATAGAAAAGATTCTGAGGGCAAAACCGTTCTCAGTAAATTAAATGAAAATTTGCTTCAACAATTGGTTGCAGCTGGCGGAGGTACATATATAAGAGCCACAAATTCAAAAATAGGGTTGAATGAGATTTTTGATGAAATTGGGAAAATGAACAAAGAAGAATATGAAGCAAAGGTTTATGCTGATTATGAAGAGCAGTTTCAATATTTTGTTGGTTTAGCATTGTTTTTTATAATTTTAGAGTATTTTATTCTGGAAAGAAAAAATAAATGGTTGAGTAATCTTAAACTTTTTAAGGTATGAGAAACATGAAAACAAGGCTTACTATATTATTACTATTAGGCATATTTATAAATCTGCATGCTCAGAAAAGTGAACTAAAGACGATTAGGGAAGGTAACAAACAATACAAAGATGATAATTATGTAGATGCAGAATTAAATTACAAGAACGCACTGGTTGAAAACTCCGCTTCCTATAAGGCATCTTTTAACCTGGGAAATACTTTGTACAAACAGGAAAAATATGATGAAGCATTGAATGAATTTAACTCATTAAAAGACTATGATAAGAGGGATAAAGACCTGGCTAAGGTGTATCATAATCTTGGAAATTCATTACTGAAAAAAGATCAATATAAAGAAAGTATACAAGCATATAAACAAGCGCTTAAATACAATCCTGATGATATGGATACAAAATATAATCTCGCTTATGCTCAAAAGAAATTGCAAATTCAACAACAGCAACAGCAGCAACAACAGCAAGATCAAAATCAGGATAATCAGCAACAAGACAAACAGGACCAAAATCAGGATCAAAATAATAAAGAACAGGAAAATAATGACAACAAGCCTGAGCAAAACAAAGATCAGCAGCAACAACAAGAAGATCAACAGCAAATATCAAAGCAGGATGCCGAGCGTATGTTAGAGGCTCTGGAAAATGAAGAAAAGGATCTGCAGGAGAAACTTAAGTTGCAACAAGCGAAATCACAACAAGTTAAAATTTTGAAAGATTGGTAGGCATGAAAAAAATAGTAAATATTATAATTGGGCTTATATCCTTTAACTTTTTGCTTTTTTCGCAAGATGTAAGTTTTACAGTATCTGCACCAAAGGTTGTATCTGTTGGAGAACAATTTAAGTTGGTTTATAATGTAAACAGTAAGATTTCAAAATTTCAGCCACCTGAAATAAATGATTTTAATATACTTATGGGGCCAAGCTCATCTTCCAGTTCAAGCGTTCAGATAATCAATGGAAGGATGAGTCAGAATATTAATATTTCTTATACATATGTGCTCAACGCATCAAAGACAGGAAAATTTACAGTTGGTCCAGCCTCAGTGATAGTGGATAATAAAACATATAGCACGGATGCAATAGAAATAGAAGTTATAGGGGACAATTCTCAGGCTGCTGCCCAAAACAATAATAAAACCAACCAAACCGAGACACAGGATATTAGTAGTAGTGAAAATAAAAACTTATTTGTTAGGGTATTGGTTGACAGACATTCATTATACCAGGGAGAATATCTTGTTGCTACTATTAAAATCTATACCAGGATGAGTTTGGCAGGCTTTGATAAGATGAAATTCCCATCGTTTGATGGATTTTGGTCTCAAGAAATATTTAATCCTAACCAGATAAGCCTTGAAAGGGAAAATGTTAATGGCATTATATATGATGTTGGAATCTTAAAAAAGACACTTTTATATCCTCAACGTTCAGGAGAGATTATTATAGATCCGATGGAGGTTGATTGTGTGGTAAGACAAAAAGCAAGCAGAACTAGATCTTCAAGTATTTTTGACCAGTTTTTTGAAGATCCGTTTGCTTATACCAATAAGAAATATTCAATTAAAAGTCCTCGAATTAAAGTTAATGTAAAACCTCTTCCGGGTAATAAACCGGCCAGTTACACGGGTGGAGTTGGCAACTATACAATAAATGCTACTGTAGATAAAACAGAGTTGGATGCAAATGATGCAATTACATATAAATTCAAGGTATCAGGCAAAGGTAACCTTAAGTTGATTGACAAGCCCGCTTTATCATTTCCTCCTGATTTTGAGGTTTTTGAACCAAAAGTGTCTGAAAAAATCGATCATGGAGCTAATGGTTCATCTGGCTCGAAGACTTTTGAATATATAATTATACCAAGACATGCAGGTGATTTTAAGATCCCTTCTGTAGATTTTTCATATTTCAATTCGGAAACCAAGACTTATAAAACTTTGTCAACAGATGAAATTGATATTAGAGTTAATAAAGGAGCAGACGAACCCCAATCGACCGTAATGTCAGGTTTCTCAAAGGAAGACATCCAGGTCTTGGGTAATGATATTGCATTTATTAAGACAGATAATATCAAACTTACACTAATTGGGAAAGCATTTTATAAAAGTTTGTGGTTTTACCTTTCATATCTTGTTTCGCTTGGACTTTTTATTGCTATTATTCTTTCAAAGAGAAAGAAAATAAAGGAAAGTGATAATATTTCCCTGCTAAAAAATAAGAGAGCTAATAAATTGGCACGAAAAAGGCTAAGATTAGCTGGTAAATATCTAAAAGAAAACAATAGTGATAGGTTTTACGAAGCTGTGTTAAAAGGAGTATGGGGGTATTTGAGTGATAAACTCAATATCCCGGTGGCAGATTTGTCAAGAGATTCGGCCTTTAGTGCACTTAGCAGACATGCTATTGAGGATTCTGATCTGGATCGACTTAGTAAGTTGATCGATAATTGCGAATATGCTCAATATGCTCCAAAAAGCGATTCTTCGCAAATGCATCAGTTTTATAATGAGGCAGTTGAAATTATTGGGCTTTTATCTCAAAAAATTAAATAGACGACATGGGACGGATAAAATTAATTATAATTGGAACACTAATTTCTATCAATGGTATTTATGGGAATGAGTATTCTGATTCAATAAATGCAGCAAACAATTACTATACTCAAGGGCAATATGAAAAAGCTATTAACGCTTACCAATACATAATTGCATCAGGTTTTGAAGCTCCAGGGTTATATTATAACCTTGGAAATGCTTACTTTAAATCAAATAATAACACTCTGGCAATATATTATTATGAGAAAGCGCTACGAATAGCACCTAAGGATAAAGAAATTATTCATAATCTGGAAATTGCAAATGCACTTACAGTTGATAAAATTGATATCAAGACAGATTTCTTCATTAAAAGATGGATTAGTGAGTTGGGAAAATTATTCTCGGTAGATATATGGGCTATACTGAGCGTTACATTGTTTGTTGCCAGTCTGTTACTTATTGTAATATATTTATTTACTCACAGGATTAGTCTGAAAAAATTGTGTTTTTTATTGGGTATTTTGTTATTTGTACTCGCGATAATTTCTTTGGGATATGCAAATAACCAATTAAAATGGCAGACAGGAGAGAAAGAAGCCATTATATATACACCTACTGTTGTCGTTAAAAGTTCTCCGGATCATAATGGGAGTGACAGGTTCATTCTACATGAGGGAACCAAAGTATTTATTTTAAAAGATTTTGAAGATTGGCGTGAAATCGAACTTCAAGATGGAGAAAGTAAAGGATGGATAATGGTTTCGGACCTATTAATAATCTAATATTTATTAATAAAAACCACCATATTTTCTTATGTCAGTACGTGGGCTTAAACACATTACTGGTATTCTCTGCTCATTAGCTAAAATTCTTTCTTCATCCGAACCAAATAAATAATTAACCAAAGCATTTGCTTTTTTTATCATTATCACAATCACATCTGCATGGCGTTCCTTTGCAAAGTGAATTATCTGATCGCTGAATGCAAGTTTATCCTCAGAAGCAGTTATATCGTATTCAATACCTTTGTTTTTAAATTGAGTTTTTGCAAAATTCAAGTTGTTGCTTACATACTTCAATAAATGCGGGTCATTCACTTTATGCTTAAAAATGTGAACCTTTGAGTTATAATATTTGTGTAAATAAAATATCCAACTAAGTTTTTCTTTGTTCTCAGTTCTGAAATCGACAGGAGATACAATATTGTCAATTTTATTGGAAATAGGTGGGTCTTGAATAACAATAAAAGGTATATTCGACCAGGAAATGAGACTTATCAGATTTTTTGTTCCAAGGTTGCGTTTTGATCTTAAACCATCAGTTTTGCATACAACAAGTGAGCATCGCAATTCACTAATAGCCATTTTAACTTCCTTATTGAATTTGCCGGTTTTGACCATAGCAAATGGTCTGAGCTTATATTTTTGTTCACATTCTCCAACAATTTCATCCAGCTTATCTTGTGTTTCTTCAAGCTTGCGATTTTTACATATAGTTAAAATCGCAATATTGTTTTCAGTTTTCTGAGCCAACTGTACAGCATGTTCCATGGCATGTTCCGACATAGCGTCAAATTCCCAAAGAACCAAAATTGTTTTCTTTTCTTTTTTCATAGGGTTCGGTTAATACAGCTTGTTCAAATATAGTAAAATATTTTGATATGTTTTGCAATATAAAATGTATAATATTTAATTATACATTTCCATGCAAATCTTTTAGAGAAAAAAAAATAGGAAAAACAATAAAAAGAATATTGAAAATCAATTAACTAAAAGATTTCTGCATATTCGATATACTTAAACGGAATCTTTAATAAGGATTCAAAATATTGTCCGGATTCTAGCACATCTAAATCACCTTCTTCATAATACCAGTTTATTAAGATCCTGTTTTCATTGGTATTATTCTTGAAAATTTTAAGCAATTCATATATTTGTTTTGATGAACTGGTATTAAAATATTCAAATCTTACATCAATTATAACAAAATCAGAAGAATATTCGGATGCCCATTCAAAAATCGGATCATAGAATACTTTAGCATCTTCAGGTAAAGATTTACCTCCTATCTTTAATTCGCCATCTATTTTAAAAGAAACATATGGCGTGCTGTCTGTACCTTCAATAATTAAATCTTGCATATATTATTATATGTAACTTATTTATAGATGTCAAAAATAAACAAAAAATTATCCAGATAAAAATAGTTTTATTCACTTAAATATTTGAATATGCATTTTTCTTTGAAAGATCAATTTGTAAATCGTGATATAATACAATTAATAAACATAATATGTTTAAAAAATAACTTCTTATATTTGGCATTGCAAAAAAAAAATAACATGTTGAAAAAAACCTACGAAGAGCTAAATGAAAAAATAAAAAAAGGAGAAGCTCTTGTGCTGACAGCAGAAGAAGTATCGAAAATGTCTAAAGAATTATCTCCTAAAGAAATTTTGAAAAAAGTAGATATAGTAACAACAGGAACCTTTGGAGCTATGTGTTCTTCAGGCATGTTTATTAACTTTGGGCATTCCAATCCTCCTATTAAAATGAAAGATGTTTATTTAAATAATGTAGAAGCATACGCAGGGATTGCAGCCGTGGACGCCTATGTTGGGGCTACTGAAATCTCTGAAAATGATCCCGGGTATGGGGGAGCACATGTTATTGAAGCACTTATTGCGGGTGAGGATGTGAAATTAAAAGCTTATTCTGATGGTACTGACTGTTATCCTTTGAAGGAAATATATACCAAGATAAACAAGAATACAGTGAACGAGATGATCATGTTTAATCCCAGGAATTCATATCAAAATTATAATGTTGCAGTAAATGGCAGCAATAAAATAAAATATACTTATATGGGGAGTTTGCTCCCAAATTTCAATAATGCAACATACTCTTCAGCAGGGGAATTAAGTCCATTGCTAAATGATCCGGAATTAAGGACTATTGGTATAGGAACACGGATATTTTTAGGAGGGACACAAGGTTTTGTAAGTTGGAATGGAACACAATTTCATACTACAAAACCTTTAAATGAACACGGCATACCAAAAAGTAATGCTGCAACAATAGCGACAATAGGGAATGCAAAAGAAATGTCAAGGGAATTTGTTCGTGCAGCATATATAGAGAAATATGGTGTTACTATATTTATTGGGGTTGGTATTCCAATTCCTGTATTGGATGAAGATATGGCCCGCAGGGTTTCAATTCGAAATCATCAGATTGAAACATCCATTGTAGACTATGGAGAGCATCCTTCGAAAGTACTGGGTACAACAAATTATGAAATTTTGCAATCTGGAAGAATTGAATTATTCGGAAAAAGTATTCAGGCAGCTTCATTATCCAGTTTATACAAAGCAAGAATAATTGCAGATATTTTAAAAAAATGGATTAAGAAAGGAGATTTTTATCTATCTCAGCCTGTACAAGCCTTTCCGAGAAATACTTCACTTAACAAACTTGAAATTCGCTAGATTATGATGAAAGAAAAAACAGTAGAAAAAAAACGATATATCCTTACTTTTCCCCTTGAAACAGTGCAAGAGCCTATAACCTATATATTAGTTAAAGAATATGATCTGAAAATTAATATCATTAATGCAAATATCACTCCGGGGAAAAAAGGAAATCTTCTTTGTGGGATTTGGGGTGCAAAAAAGGATATTGAAGAAGGAATTAAATATCTTGAAGGTAGAAACATTCAGTGTACGCCGGTTGAAAAGAGATTACATCTTAACCTCGATAAATGCATCCATTGCGGCAGTTGTACTTCAGTTTGCTTTAGTGGAGCACTAACCTTGGATCAGGAGTCGAGGCAATTACTATCTTCACCGGAAAAATGTACTATATGCGGATTATGTGTAAAAGCATGTCCTTTAAGGTTATTTGAAATAAGCTTCGAAGAAAATTAGTTATTATACCTATATATGGACCGGGTATATAGAAAAAGGATGTCCTTAGATGATTTTGATCACATTCGGGTTCAATATTTGGATACAGATGTATGGATTGGGGTTCCATTAAAATCAAAGTTGAATGATATAGATAATTATGCATATGATACGATAAGATCGATAAGAACTCAATTGGATAATTATATACGTGATTTTCCTGACTTCCAAAAATCACACGAACCGGTTAAAACTGGGTTAACAGAAATTGAAGTGGTTAATAAAATGATTTTTTCCGCAAATAGGGCAGGAGTGGGGCCTATGGCGGCTGTTGCCGGTGCTATGGCTGAGTCGCTTGGAAGGAGTATTATGAAGAATTACCAATTAGAAGAGATAATTGTTGAAAACGGTGGTGATATATTTTTGCAAGTGCATAGAGAAATGAATGTCTCAGTATACGCCGGAGGTTCACCATTATCGGATTTGGTAGGTATATTAATTCCTGAGCATTCTGGTCCTTTAGGCATCTGTACTTCATCTGCTTCTGTTGGCCATTCTTTTAGCTATGGTAAAGCAGATGCTGTTATGGTTGTTGCATCTGATTGTGCTTTGTCTGATGCATATGCAACATCAATTTGCAATAAAATTAAAAATGAATGCGATATAGCTTTAATCCTTGAAGAAATAAAACAAACAAAAGATATCATTTCTTGTCTTATTATTATGAATGATAAAATGGGGATAATGGGCAAATTTGAGATGAAAATTTTTAAGAAATAAACTTCAAGTATTTAATATCTTACTTCAAAAACGGTAAAATTCTTTGGTTTATCTTCTGTTATTTTTATTTCATCAACATGCGCGTGAGATGGACCATTGGAACACCAATGGGAAAACTCTTCCAGGTTTTTTTTGTTTGATTCAGCTTCAATATACACATTTCCATTAAACAGGTTTTTCACAAATCCTTTAATCCCATACTTGCGTGCTGCCTGAACCGTGGCATATCGAAATCCTACACCCTGAACCATTCCGGAAATTTCTATATTAAGATGCATTATATTTGAATATTCCATGATTATTGTTAAATTGGTTAAAATTAACAAAACGTCATATATGTATCAATTTCTGGATGTTTTTTTTGTAGTATTTCATAGCTTGTTGATTGTATTTAATGTTTTTGGATGGGTATGGATAAAAACAAGGAAAGTGAATCTTATAACATTGCTCCTTACAGGAGGATCCTGGTTTATTTTAGGTATTTTTAAGGGTATTGGGTATTGCCCTTTAACTGATTGGCATTGGCAGGTATTACATAAATTAGGTAATACTGAGCTCCCTAATTCATATATTAAATACCTGATAGACAGGATATTTAAGGTGGATATAAACCTTGATCTTGTTGATAAGGCCACGCTTGGTTTTTTTGTTGGCGCATTGATAATCTCAATCGTAATAAATACTTTTGATTGGCGCAAAAAGAAGCAGAGAGCTTATCCAGGCAAGTAGGTATTTATCATATTAATAAATATATCTACGTCAAAAGGTTTTGTAATGTAATCCACACATCCGGCTTTAATACATTTATCTCTGTCTTCTTTCATTGAGAATGCAGTTTGTGCAATGACAGGCAACCCGGGACGCATTTTTAAAATTTCCCTTGTTGCATCATATCCACTTTTTTCAGGCATTTTAATATCCATCAATACCAGATCAATTTTATTAATTGATTTGCAAAGCTCAACAGCCTGCTTTCCGTTAATGGCATGGATTAGTTGTACCTGTGTATCATGAAGTATTGCTTCAATAAAAGTATAATTGTCCTCTTCGTCCTCAACTACTAATATTACACTATCTTTCCAATTAAAACTTTGACTTACTTCTTTATTTGATAGATCTTCTTCTTCAATTACATTATGTGTATATGGTATTGTAAAATAGAATGTTGAACCTTCATTTGGGGCAGAATCAACCCATATTTTACCTCCTAGTAGTTCAACAATAGCTTTTGAAATGGTCAGTTTAAGTCCTGTTTCACCTGCCTTTTTACTACTCATTTCTTCAACATTTCTGAATCGATGAAAGAGATATTTTTGTTCTTCTTTTGTTAAACCGGATCCTGTGTCTTTAAAATAAAACTGAAGGGTCTTTTCGTGAGGTGTTTTTACACCAAATTCAATACTCCCTTTATCGGTATATGTAAGGGCGTTGCTTAATAAGTTTGAGAGCACCTGCAGCAACCTGCCGGGATCAGTATTTATTAATCCTATTTTTTCTTTTGGATGAACAAGTTTGAATTCAATATGAGATTTTCCAGTTTGAATCCGTCTTTCATCATAAATAATAAATACCTCTTCTAAGATTTCTTCAACATTACATTCGGTTTTTTTAATACTTAGCGTACCGGCTTCATATTTTGAAATTTCCACAATGTCATCAAGCAATGTTAAAAGATACCTTCCTTTGCGTTTTATTATACTTGTATATTCTCTCCTGCTTTCTTCAGAAAGGTTCCCAATATTTATTAGTTCAGAAAATCCCAGGATAGCATTCATTGGTGTTCTAAGTTCGTGCGAGATATTTGAGAGGAATGTGGTTTTCATTCTATCTGCTTCTTCAGCTTTTTGAGTTTTTCTTTGCAAATCGTGTATTTTCCTAATGTTATCAGTTATATCGATTAATAACACTCCGATATGTTTATTTGAAAGTTTATCAGCCCTTACCTGTATGTATTTTGTTTCTTTTGATTCTTCGGTATCATGAGTTATCCTTACATCAAGTTTAATTCGTTTATCTCGGATAAAAAGCAATTCAAAAAGAGAGATTAGGGCATCGCGATCATCTTTATCCACATTTTCAAATAAACCAATTAAATCAATGCTTTCAAGTCTGTCTTGAATTCCAAGAAGTTTTAATGTGCCTTTACTTAATAGAATACTTTCTTTTTTTGCATCAATATCAATAATGCCACATTGATTAATAAGTTCGATGTCCGAATCAATAGTGGAACTATTTTGTATTACCTTAAATGATAACTCCCCAATTGATAAACTCTCCATAAATTTAAATTTATAGGTTAACTTTCTCTACCTATAACAAATATAAAAAATATCTAGTAAAAATAAAATTATACCAAAGTTCTAAAATAGTTCAACTTCAATATTTTGGATAAATGCGGTATATGTTTTTTCGTTATCAACTTTGGCTTCGGAAATCAGAAATAAAACAGGTTTATCTTCACCGGATTTTGTTGTTATCTTCACTTCCCGTCTTTCTCCAACAATCTTTTCTCTGGACGGATCTGTATATCGGGCAACAAAATCATCATTGGTTATTGTGTCCTCAGAGAAAAGTATTTTTACATCTTTACCAAGTGCTTCTTTTCGTGGTATGCCCCATAGTGTTTCAGCTGTCCGGTTAAAAAAATCAATTTTTCCACTATCAGAAATGGATATTATAGCATCAAGCGCTCCTTCTAAGGTTCTCTCGTTTCGTATTTTTACTTTTTCAATTTCCTTATATTGAAGCTTCATTTCCATTCTTGCTTCATCAAGTTTTTTTGCAAGTTCATCGCCAGCTTGTCTAAGTTTTTCTTCTTGTTCTTTTAATTGTTCAGTATATTTTAGGGCTTCAATTTCCATAAGTTTTTCTTTGGTAATATCGTTTGCCAGGAAAATTATTTTAGCTATCTCACCATACATATCATGCACTGCATTTAATGAGATTCTAAACCACTTTTCTTCACCGGTATTTGTAATTACTTTAATAATACCTTCATATGCTTTGCCATCCTTCACTTTTTTCCAAACTATTGCAAATCCCTCTAACTCTTGTTTGTCAATAAAAGAAAAGACGTTTTTTATAAGAATCTCTTCCTTTGTATATTTTAATGTTTCAAGGAAAAGATCGTTAACATCAATAATTGCGCCATCGGGTTTAGCTTCTATTTTAATATTAGTTAAATTTAATGCTTCAATTTGTCCTTCGTAGTCAAGGCTTTGTTTTTTCTGTTCTGTAGTATCTATTGCTAAAAACAGTATCTTCTCAACAGAATTGTCCTCTTTTCTTACACAGGTATAGGTTGCCATAGTCCAGAGGTCTTGTCCTTGTTTGGTGACATGTTTCATATACCCCTCAAAGTGCCTGCCCCCCTTGGAAAGTGTGTCCCAAATAGGGTCAAACCATATACGGTCTTTTTCATTAATAAACAATGAAATATGTTTGCCTTCGACTTCCGTATTTGAGTTATATCCAAGTTTTTTAAGAAACTTCGTATTTGCGTATAACAATGTTCCATCAGTAGCATATTCAGCACGGATAAGTGTATGATTTACAGAATTTGTAAAGCTTACAAATTTTTCAGCTTGACGGGCAGCTTCCTCCTGGGTGGCTTGCAATTCTTCCATGTTTTGGCGCATCTGTTCTTCCTGTGATGCTAGTGTCTCCGCTTGATCTTGTGATTCTTTAAGAAGATTGGCTGTACGAACATTAATTTTAACCGAAGATATAGTAGCTGCAATACTTTCGGCAATTTTCTCAACAAAAGTTATCTCATGTTCTTCAAATACTTTGAATGATGCTAATTCAAGAACACCATGTACTTCGTCGTTCACAATAAGGGGTACTATTAATAATGACTTGGGTGTAGCTTCTCCCAGACCGGAGGTGATGTTTAGATAGGTGTCAGGTATGTCCGTCATGAAAATTGTTTTCATTTCGTGGGCAGACATGCCAATCAGTCCTTCATCCCATTGAACGGTTTTTTCAGAATACTTCTTACGGTCATAAGCAAAACAGGCTGTTTGTTGAAAATATTGTTCCTCTCTTTCTCCGTCACTTAAAATAAAAAAACCTCCCTGATTGGCTTTTAAATATTTAACCAATCCACTTATTATGTTGTAAGAAAGCACCTCGAGGTTGTCATTATCACTTCTTAATATATCATTAAATTTGGCCAGTCCTTCTGCAACCCAACTTCTTTGCTGATCTTCCTTTCGTCTATGTTGCTCGTCTTCACCTTTTTGTTTTATATTATCTCGTAATGTAATCAATGCCTGGCCAAGTTTGTCATACTGGTCATCAAATTTGTACTCAATTTCAGTATCCTCATCAATTAAACTGTGAAGAAACTCAAGTACTTTTTCTGATTTTTCTACTTCTTTGTAAAGTTTTACTTTCGATTGTATAATATTACGTGCAATAGGCTTTCCAAAAAAATATGCTAAAATGCTGGTTTGAACAGGAAGAGTTATCAATATCCAATAGGCTGGATTATTTAATATGAGAGGTCCGATAGAACTCAGTGTAATATTTTGCATTACTACTGTAATAAGAAATGCTATAAAAAGAATAAAAAAGCCAACGAAAAAACCAATTAAGGTAAATCTGTATAATATGTCTCTGTTATTAAGGTTATTAAACATATTTTTCAGTTAATATCAATGTATAATGTATTTGCGAAGTATTAAATATAAATATTATTTTTTAGTTTCTGTTACAAATTTAATGGAATTATACGATTTGAATGAAAGTCATTGTCCTAAGTATGCTTCAGTTTTTTGATATATTGTTAGGGAAAAACAGACCTGTTTTATTGATACATTCTTTAATTTTATGTGCTGATTATTCTAAATCAGTAATTTTCTTTACTTCTTGCTTTATATCGTTATTATCTTCTGATATTATTTTACGTTGTTCTTCTTCCCATTTTTGTATTCTTAGATCATTCAGTTTGGTTTGAGTTTCTTTAATCCTATCTATGAGAATTTTGTTAATATGCTGATTTGCATCGGTTTTCATCTTTTGTGTGTCGCTTGCAATATTAATGAGATTATTATTGCTGAGTTTAATTTGGGTAATCTCTTTTTTTGCTTCAATAGTTTTTTTATATTCTTCTAAATCAAATAGTTCATCATACGGACCTCTTTTGGACATTAATTTTACCAAAATAGGTGCTGATTCGATACATATGAATAGTATCAATAAAAATATATTTGCGATGTGTACTGTATTATTTCTAAGAGATATTGAAGACAGTGCTTCCATTCGGGCAAGCAGACCATCATATTCACGATTTACATTTTTGCCGGAATTTACCTGGTTTATTCTTTCTTTTCTAAGCTGTGCTATTAAAATATTGTTTTCTTCAATTTGTTTTTGGTTTGAAGCCTTTAACTCGTTAAGCTCTTCATCAATTTTATCTAGTTGTTTTTTCTTTTCTTCATAAACAGGACCTTTTCCAACAATTCCTGTGGGACTTCTTCCTTCTGCCTCCTCAATGATCATGTTAAAGAGCTGATCTCTCTGTTTTTGTTTCACTCCTATCTCGTTATTTAGTTGAATATTCTTCTCTTCGAGCATCGATAATTCATCAAATTCTTTAAAAACCTGGTTTGTATAATTTATAGTTCTGTCACTTATTAATGTTACAAGTTCTGCATTTATTTCTTTTTCAAATAATTTTAGTTTTAGTGGTAATGATATTACAACTGCGAGAAGAACTGCAAGTATAATACGTGGTAGCGAAGAGGTTATCTCCTTGATAGGTTTGTTTTCTTTTTTCAGACTGGAAATAATATACCAGTCTAATGCGAAAATTAAGATTCCCCAAATGATTCCGAAAGCAATAGATATTGCATAGTTGTTAAAAATTGTAAATAGAGCATATCCACCAGAAATTGAAGCCAATAAGCCAGTAAGGAATACAATAGTTCCAATACCAAAATATTTATTAAAATCGGACGGGCACTCTTTTAGAATATATAACCGGGCACCGGAACACCAGCAAAAGAATTTATATATTCCTTTTAATGATTGCTTATCATGTTGTGAATTGTTTTTAACTATTTCCATGATAAATATTTGTTTAAATATCATCAATTAATGTGATCACTAATTTGAGAAAGTATTTTATTTTTTTAAAAAAATTACTTCTTTATTTATCAGCATTTATTAACAAGTGGGTAAGGCTGATTCAATTTAATGTATTTTAATTATTTGGTGGGCAATCTGGTCCAGAGGCAGAATTTTATCCGCAGCATTTAATTTGATAGCTTCATTAGGCATTCCAAAAACAACACAGGATTTTTCGTCCTGTGCAATAGTTTTTGCTCCGGCTTCTTTCATTTCCAGTAAACCACGTGCTCCATCGTCACCCATACCGGTCATAATAACTCCAATAGCATTAGATCCGGCATATCTGGCTGTTGATCTGAAAAGTACATCAACTGAAGGCCTATGACGGTTTACCAGGGGGCCTTGTTTTACTTCAACATAGTATTTAGCCCCGCTCCTTTTTAAAAGCATATGATAATTTCCTGGAGCGATAAGTGCCCTGCCTCTGAGTATTGAATCTCCGTTTTCTGCTTCCTTAACGCTAATCTGGCAAATCTCATTTAGTCTGTTAGCAAATGATCTTGTAAAGTGCTCAGGCATGTGCTGAACAATAACAATGCCAGGGCAATCTGGTGGCAAAGCTTGCAAAAAAACCTGCAGTGCATCGGTTCCGCCTGTTGATGCCCCCACTGCTACAACAATATCGGTGGTTTTTATCATGCTTTTTGATGAAGTGACAGGAATAACAGCATCTGCAGAATATTTTGGGGGTACAACATTGTTAGTTTGAATTACTTTTTTTCTTTGAATTTTAGCTATAGCTGCAGCTTTTACAGCGTCAATCAACCGAATTCTTGATTCTTCAATGAATTGTTTTGTGCTCATCTGTGGTTTAGTTATTATCTCGACTGCACCGTATTCCAATGCTTTAAGTCCAGTTTCTGTACTTGTGGCAGCTAATGACGAGATAATAACAACCGGTATAGGATGCTGGGTCATAATTTTCTTTAAGAATGAAAGTCCGTCCATCCTCGGCATTTCAATGTCAAGGGTAATTACATCGGGAATTTCTTTTCTGATCTTATTTGCTGCAAAATAAGGATCGGCAGCCACTCCAATTACTTCAATATGCGGGTCGGAAGATAGAATTGCTGAAAGAGTTTGCCTTACAACAGCTGAATCATCTACGATTAATACTTTGATTTTCTTCATCTCCATACCTCATAAATTGATTATCACAATTTACTAAATTTCATTAATAATTATAAGGGTTTCTGGTATTCAATTTTAGCAATATATTTTTGTTTTACTTCGCCCGTACTTGTATTAAACTGTATTTTCCGACCCTTTTTCCCTCCTAAACTTGAACCAATTATTGGTATTTTATATTCATCCAGTAGAGATAAGGCCAGATTGATATTTCGTTCTCCTATATTGAATTGGGTAGTTTGATTGTCAATTACTTCACCTCCTCCAAAAACTTTTGCTATTATATTAAACCGTTTACTTCCTAATAATTCCATTTTTTCAATTAATTTTTCTATTGCTATATTGCCATATTTGGGAGTTGGAAGTCCTTGTCCATTCCAAAAAGGAAGCATAAAATGGTTAATACCCCCAATTTTTAATGTATGATCATATAGACATACCGATACACACGATCCCAAAATTGTATTTACCAGAAATGGGTTTTTGCTCACAAAAATCGCTGCGGGATAAAGAAAGTGGTGTCCGGCTGTATTCATCCTTAATTATTAGAAATTTTCATCACCTTCAAAGAGAAACTCGTTACCATCAGTTGAAAATCCTTCTACCTCTTCTTCTGATTCGGGTATGAAAATTCTGAAGGTAGCACCTTCTCCAATTTTGCTATTAATTTCAATTCTTCCTTTTAACAAATCTAAAAGGGCTTTGTTTACAGATAGTCCTAAGCCATGTCCTCTGTTTAAAGAATTAATACCATTATCGACGCGTTTGAAACGATCAAAAATAATCTTTTGGTTCTCTTCAGAAATTCCAATTCCATAGTCTTGCACCGTTATTACTAATTCATTACCAATAATATCCGTTTCAACTACAATGGGGGAGTCCTCCAAACTGAATTTTATGGCATTGGATAGCAGATTTGACAGTATTTGTTTAAGTTTTTCAGGATCAGTTTTAAAAGTCGAGTTTTTTCGTTTTTTACAAACACTATCATTGTAATGTATATCAAGTCTTTTCTTTTTTGCAAATACTCTAAATGAGTCAAGCAGGCTTTTAATTAAAATACAAATATCTACATTTAATATTTCAGGAATGAATTCTCCTGCCTCTATTTTTGCTGCTACAAAAATATTCTTCAGCTGAAAATCCAGGGTGAAAGCTTCTGAATGTATCAAAGCCACCATAGATATAACCTTTTTCCAATCTTCTTTTTTTACGGATAATATGCTTCTGGATAGTCCAAGAATGGAGGCAAATGGATTGGTAATCTCGTTTGTAATGTTGGAAATAAAGTGGCTTTTCAATGATTCGGATTCTTCCAGCTTTTTATTTACAATTTGAAGTTCCTGTGTCAGCAGTTTTAGCTCCTGCAGTGATTTTTCTTTCTCAATAAATCTCTTTTTCAACTCTTCAATGAGTTCCTTGTCGCTAATTTCCATATAATAAAGTGTTAATATCCAATGTTGTTATTAATCAGGAATCTATATTTAGTTATGATTTACCGATATTTCTTTTTTTGTAAATAAAAACATATAATCAATCTTTAAAGAAAATCATTTTATTTAGTGAGTATAGGATTAATTCACCATGCTAAATTCTTTGAAAAAATGTAGGTTTTATTTGTTTTAAAGGTACTTTAAAATTGGTTATTGATTCTGAATGTCCTAAGAAGAAAAATCCTCCGGGTTTAAGGGCGTTACACAGCTTATTGATTACACTTTCCTGGGTGATTCTGTCAAAGTATATCAGCACATTACGGCAAAATACGATATCAAACTTTTCATTTATTCCGTAGCTGCTATCCATAAGATTTAATCGACCAAAAGTTATTTTTTTTCTTAAGTTTTCAATTATACGTACTTTTTTTTCTTCACGGTTTTTGCTTTTAAGAAAGTATTTCTTCTTAAGGTTTAGAGGAAGATTTTCAATTTTATCTTCCTTATAAATAGCAGCTACAGCTTCCTGAAGTTTTGTGCTGGAGATATCAGTAGCATAAATTTGATAATCAAAACCGGGGTACAGGTGTTTCAATTCTTCGAAAGTTATAGCCAGGGTAAATGGTTCTTCTCCACTTGAGCACCCGGCACTCCAGACTTTAATGTATCTGCTTGAAGTTTTTGAATCAATAACGGAAGGTATTATATAACTGTTTATGTAGTCATAATGCACAGGTTCACGAAAAAAATCCGTTTTATTTGTACTTACTACGTCTATCATGTTGATAATTTCATGACTCTGTCCTTCTTTGCTGAAAACATATTCGATGTAATCTTTGAAATTATCCATCTTTAGAGCCCTTAAACGTTTTTGAAGCCTGCTTTGGAGCATAATTCTTTTCACTTCAGGCATTTTTATACCGTAGTTAGTATAAATAAATTCACTGAGCTTTTTAAACTCAGAAAGAGATAGTTTAGCCTGGAATGATCGTTGAATTATAGGATCGAACATCTTAACTCAATTATTTGCTGGATTTTACTTCTGATGTTATTTTTTCTAAATTACCTGATGTTGATTTTTTTGTTTTCTTTTCTTTTGCTTCTTTTTCCTTTTTTTTATCTTCTTTTTTTTCTAAAGTAGAATTCAAATCGATAATATCATCGACAGAAAAGATAAGATCCATATTAAGCAACATAACAAAATCATCTTTAATTTGAACTACTCCTTCAATAAATTCAGATTTGTATTTACTGCCAATGCTTGGTGCTGGTTGAATGTCTTTATCTTCAATTTCAATCACTTCAAGAACAGCATCAACGAGTGCCCCTAGCTGAACGGATTCGTTTTGAATATGAATGTCTAATACTAAAATGCATGTATTTACATTGTACTCGGTTTCTTTCATTCCAAATTTTAACCTCGTGTCAATTAAAGGTAATACCTGGCCCCTAAGGTTAATTACTCCTTTCATATATGCCGGTGCTTGTGGTACTTTTGTAACTTTTACCATTTCAAGAATGTTAAGCACTTTACTTACATTTGCAGCGAATACTTCATCTCCAAGATTGAATGTTAAAAAAGATTTGTTTTCATTCATTGGTTACATGTTTTTAGTTAAATCGTCAATCATAATTTTCTCATCTTCTTTGGCAAATTGTCTTATGGCTTTATTGGTGTCCAAAACCAGGGCAATAGTTCCATCTCCCAGGATTGTAGCACCAGAGATCAGGTCTTGTTTTTTATAATGTTTTCCTAATGGTTTCAAAACAGCCTGGTATTCACCTACTACATTATCGACTACCAATCCTACTTTTTTATCATCGTATTTAATGACAATAACCTGGTCTATATCCTCTTCATTTTCTGAAAGTTTAAATTCGTCACGTAAACTGAAAAAGGAGTATTGCATACCATCTAAAACGATCACATTATTAAACTTTCCAGCCAGCTCGTTGTGTTTAACCGCATATATTTTATCTATAGCAGCAAGAGGTATAACATAATATATATTGTCTGTTTCAATAAGCAGTCCATCAATAATTGACAATGTTAAGGGGAGTTTAATGGTTAACTTGGTTCCTTTATTAACCTCAGAATCCACTTCTACTTCTCCTCTGATATCAGAAATTTTACGTTTAACGACGTCCATGCCAACACCTCTGCCCGAAACATCTGTTACATTTTTTGCTGTAGAAAATCCAGGCAGGAAAATTAAATCGAGAATTTCTTTTTGAGTAAGACCTACATCTTTATTAATGATACCCTTTTTTATGGCTTTGTCGCGAATTTCAACAGGGTTAATTCCAGCACCATCATCAGTTACTTCAATATGTACATTTGTTCCAGAATGGTATGCTTTAAGCATGATTTGGCCTTTTGGTGGTTTGCCTGATTTTTTTCTTACGTCAGCAGTTTCGATTCCATGGTCCATGCTGTTTCTTAAAATATGCATGAGTGGATCTGCCAGATTTTCTATTATTGTTTTATCTAATTCTGTATCAGCACCTTCTGTAATAAAATCTACATCTTTTTTAAGCTCTTTCGAAAGATCCCTTATAAGACGTTGAAAACGCGTTAACATATTTTCTATAGGGATTAGAACAATATTAAAAGCGTTATCCCTGAGCTGTCTGGTTAATTTTTGAACATTCTCTGCAATAGCGCGTAACTCTGATCTTCCATCTTGTTCTGCAATTAGGGATAATCTTGCCTGAGTGGTAACGAGTTCGCTAACCAGATTCATTAACTGATCAAGTTTATCAGAAGAAACCCTGATACTGGATATCGTATTTTCTTTTGCAGTAAGGGTTTTCTTATCTACGACTTCAGGTTTTTCTTCTTTACCAATATCCAGCTGCCTTGTTGAATCTATAAGCTTGGCAATTTCGGAATGTCCCAATTCTTTCTGATTAAGAAAACTTTCTTCAACTTTTTGTTTAAAGTTTTCTTTACTTAGCAGGTTTTCATCAGCAAGCAGGTTTATCTCTAATGTACATTCATCTTCAACAAATATAAAGACATCAGAAATTGCATTGATATCGTTTTCTGTAGCCACGAAAACTTCCCATGAAGTGTAACATTTTGCAGGATCGATTTTTTCAAAATCAGGTATTTTTTTAATAAATGGTAATGCTATACATTCGCCAAGAGTTGAGATTTCATCAATAAGATAAAGCGGGTTTGTACCATTGTCAAAAATTTCCTGGTTAGGTAAGAAATGGACATGAAAAGTTTTGATTTTTGTTCCTTTACTATTTTTTTGTGTTTCTGAGATATCTTTAATACTATTCTTGTCAATGCTTTTATCATCAAGGAATTGAGTAATGGTCTCAATCTTCTCCAATAATTCATTATGATCCTTTAAAAGGGAAGATATATCTTCCTTATCTTCATTTAAAAGTCGTTTTAGATGATCGACAGAAGAAAGTGTAATGGTCAATAACTCGGATGTTATTTTTAATTGACCATTTCTGATATGGTCGTAAATGTTTTCAAGGTTATGTGTGAATTCACTGATTTTATCGAATCCAAACATTGCTCCACCACCTTTTAGCGAGTGCATAGCCCTGAACGCTTTTTCAATAAGCTCTTTACTCTCCATATTGTTTTCCAGTTGGAGCAAGGCTCTCTCAAGGTCATCTATATGTTCATGGGCCTCTTCAATAAATTTATCCCTAAATGCGTCCATTATCTTAATACTTTATTTATTGCAGCTATAAGTTTTGCAGGAACAAATGGTTTAATAATCCAACCTGTAGCTCCGGCTTCTTTTGCTTCCAATTTTTTTGCGGCTTGCGATTCGGTGGTGAGAAATAGAATTGGTATGCGTTGATAACTGGATTTTGTGCGAATTTCCTTTATTAATGCAATACCATCCATATTTGGCATATGAAGGTCCGTAACTACCAGGTCAATTTTGTCTCCGTTGAAGAATTTTAACGCATCTTGTCCATCATTAGCAATAAGAACGTTGTACCCTTCATTCTCTAAAGTGAAGTTAACTACTTCTCTTATGCTTTCGGAGTCGTCTACTATTAGTATGGTTTTTGACATAACAATTGAGTTAAAATTTTAGTGTATTTAAATTAGTGAAAATTTTATTAATACCGGCATTTATATTCAATAAATTTAAATCATCCGGAAGCCTTAGATCAAACTGCAATTCAATATTTTTCTTTTTGCAGCTTTTGTAAAATGCTACCAGTAGTTGCGCCCCTGCCAGGTCATATTGAGTTATATTAAAGAGTTGAACTTTTAAACCATTGATTGGTTTTATCGCTTTCAGTTTTTTCATTAATGAATCTATATTGTTAATTGAAATGTCCCCTTCAATTGTTACAACACCTTTTATTGAATTCTTTGATTTGGGATTAGATTGTTTTGCATTTGGTTTCATGGTACATATTTTTAAAAAAATTCAATATTATCTTCATTTTCCTGATCTTCATCAATATCGATTTTCATTTTTTTTGCATTTTCTTTATTTGTAATCTTTTCATGGATAAGGTGTTCGCTTGCCATTGTGTATCGTTGTTTTATATATTGTAAGTTTTCAACTTTACTTTTGTTTAGTTTCCCCATATCACCTGAAAGCTTAATGTTAACAATGTTAAGCTCATTTATTATTTCCTCAGCCGTTCTTTCAAATACATCATAATATTTCACTTTCTCTATGGACTCCCGTATATCATTAGTGATTATTTCACTCTTTTCAGTATTTTCGGTAAGGAGTTTTTCTGTTTTATCTTTGGTTGAGATTAAATTATTTGTAATTATCTGAAGCAATTCAATGATATTATTTATACGATCTTTGTTTTCTGTTTCGTTTGCTAAAGAAGTTCGTATAAATGCCTGATTAGCTAATGTTACAATTGATTCAAAAATATCTTTTATGTTTTCATATTCGGTCTTAATATCGGCAGAAAGGGTTTGTATCTGGTGTAATTCATTAATAATCTCCTGATGATTATCAATGTCCTTAACAGCATTTTGAGAGATAGTGCTAAGTTGAGTGTCCAGAAGCATAATTTTATTAAAAACATCTTTTACCTTCTCAAGCAATTTCAAGCCATTACTGTTAATTTCCATATTTTTCTTTTCGTATGACTCCATGTTTTTTACAAGTGATTTGACTTTGTCAAGACATTTGCTTTTTGAAGCATTCTGCTGTGTATCGGCGATATGATCAAATCCGCTTATTTCGTGGCACATATTGGAGATAGCTTTCATATCATCACCAATATCCAGAAACATAAGGGTGATAATATCTATAGCCTTTTGGTACTCCTTATTCGCATGTATTAATTGTGCAGCTTGCAGACCGGCAATATCTCTTATGCGTGAATAAAATTTAGCCTTATCTTCTTTGCTTTTATTTTCGTCAGAAGCCAGAAGATTTAGATCTTTTAGTATATCCTTGTGTGTAGCCTGTATATGATCAATTTTTTGTCGTATTATATCATGGTATTGTAAATTAGTAATAATGCGGGCAATACTTTTAGAAGTGTGGTCGGTCTTTTCTTTGAGTCTTGGAAGTACTTCGTATGCTTTGACCTTTTTCTGTTCCGATTTTTCAATTATCTCATTAAGTATTGTATGGATTTCGGCAATTATTGATAATATTTTTTCCTGTATAAAGCTAAAGTCATTAACCGTATTTTGAAAAAATTTGTACAGGTCATTTAAGGCATTAATAAAAAGAGGATATATTCCCTTAATGTTTGATATTAAGGAGCGTATATCGCACGAATCATCATATGTTTTTTGACGTTTCTGCCCCTGGTAGCGTGTCGCACCAAGTTCCAGGTTCGTTGCTACAAGCTTTAAAGTAACCAGATTTTGATTGAAGTTATTAACAGGTAAATTTATAAGGTTAAGTTTATAAATAATATCTTCAAAGCTTTGGCATTGATGTCCTATTTCATTTTTAATATACTTATTAATAGCATTGAAATTCTTATAAATATCAGATAATTGATTTGTTGTAATCTCATTGTCTTTCCCTGCATTTAACTCATATATCTCACTGGCATTATCAGATATTTGTTTGGATTCTTTGTAGTAGGTTTTAAAGTGAGCCCCCAATTGCAAAAAATCGTCCGATGAACATTGATGCAGTGAAATTATTTTTTGATCAATTTCCTTGAAGATGTTTGTGATCTCTTCAGCAGTAATAGCTTTAAGAAGTTCTTCAATATTGATGTTCCCGTTATTGTCTCCATCTTGTTTCATAGGCATTACTGCTTAACAGTAAAGCAAACTCTGGTTTTTTCGGATATACTTATGAATATCCCTTGCAATACAATGGTTTAAGCCCGTGCATACTGTTCTACTTTCCCAATGAGAATAGGTATGTCAACAGGTTTATGTAGCACTTCAGTAGCACCAAGTTTTAATGCTTTTTGACTGTATTCATCATCATTAACAGCCGTTATTACAATAACAGGTACATCAGCAGTGGCTAAATCATTTCTTATTTGTTCCAAAAAATCAAAACCACTTATTCTGGGCATTAATAAATCTAAAAGGATGAGATCTGGTTTTGAATTTTTTAATATTGTATATGCTTCTTTAGCGCTTAGCGCTGTATTAATTGTGTAGCCTTTTTCTTTCAGAATGGCCTCTAACAATACTACGTTGGTAGTAGAGTCATCAATTACCAGGATGTTGAAATCATGATTTTCTGTCATCATAGAATTTAAAAATTTTTGCTAAGCTATAGTAAATATAACAAGATTAAGTTATTTGATTCAATTTATTTAAAGTGAGATTGATTACCCAGCCATGATGATATAAATCATCTTTAGTAAAACTCTTTTGTAAGCTAATGATTTATTTTCTATATTTATATACATTAATTTATTCTATTTATATGATTGAAAGTTCAAATATGATAAATGACCGGGAAAAATGCATGCCGTTTGGGAATTTTCTTACGGAAGATCAGATTGGCTTAATGGCTGAAAATAGCAATACGGTTAAATATCATAGGAAAGATGTAATTTTCAAACAAAATACCCGTACCTCGCATATAATGTTTGTAAAATCAGGATTGGTAAAGATTTTCAAAGAAGACAAGAACGATAAATCTATTATATTGAGACTAGCCATTCCAGGCTACTTCATCGGTCTTATGTCTGTTTATGGTAGTACAATTCATGAATATTCTGCAACAGCCATTGAAGATACAGAGATTTGTTTTATCGATATCAATATTTTTAACCAGATTATTTCAATTAATGGAAATTATGCTATTAACCTTGTGCGAATAATAAGCCAGGAAGGGTTATTTATCTTTAAACGTTTAATGAGTCAAACACATAAACAACTTCCGGGCAGGATAGCTGATGTTATACTTTATTTTTCTGAAGATATATATAAATCTGATGAATTTGAATTTCCTTTTACACGAAAGGAATTAGCACAATTGGCTGGTACTACTAAAGAAAGTTTTATTCGGACATTATCTGAATTCAAGCATGATAAGATTATTGATTTAGAAGGAAGCAGGGTGAAAATATTGAGCCTTAAGATAATAAACACATTAAGGGAGCTGGGATAGTATTATTATTTTTCAAATAGAAAATTAAGATGGGGAATATGAAAATTCTGGTAGTGGATGATATTTTTACCAACAGGTTGTTGATAAAGGAAATCGTTAGCGACATAGGTTTTGAAGTTGAAGAAGCCATTAATGGCAAGGAGGCGATAGATACTTTTTCAAAAAAGGATTTTGATGTAATATTAATGGATATCGAAATGCCTGTGATGAATGGGATTGAAACAACCCAACATATAAGAAGACATTTTGATTTTCCTAAATGCGATGTGCCCATAATTGCCCTTACTGCCCATAATCCTTCTTTGTTTTTTGACGATTATTCAGATGTCGGTTTCTCCCAGATTATAACAAAACCCTATTCTTTGAATAAAATTAAAACGACTATCGAAAATGTTTGCGGCCGTCATTTGAAAAGCGCCTGATACTAATATTTTTCAATAAGTTCAACCAAATTTTCCAGTTCCATAGCATCAACATTATCAAAAGCATCAACAATAAGGCTGTCAACATCATATACTCCAATAATCTGATGGTCCCGGTCAAACACAGGTACAGCAATTTCTGAACGGGTTTTGGGATCGCATGCAATATGCCCATCAAATTTATCTACATCAGGAACAATGACCGTTTGTTTATCATTATAACATTTCCAACAGACTCCGGTATTTTTTTTTAATTTAATGCACGCTAATTGACCCTGATACGAATGCACTATCAAATCACCATTGTCCCATATATAATATCCTGACCATGAAAAATATTTCATCTTATTAAGCAGAAGTGCATTTAAAGTAGCTCTTCTTGCATGAATGTTTGAAGCCTCTATAAGAAGTTCCTTAAGTTGATTATAAATTCTTAAGTATTGATTTTGTTTATTCATCATTAAAATTTTACTGTATTTTTAAACATGATTATATAATAATATTATAAAGAAACTTCAATTACTAAATATTTGTAAGAAAATTAGTGGAAAAGGATGACTAAACAGTAAAAAAACTTTACAATTAATTAACATTCAATGGTTAATTTATATACTGTTTTTTATATATTTGGGGTCTTTAAATCGAAATTATATTTTTCTATTCAATATTATATTTTAAGCTATGCAAAGCAAATTACAGGAACTAACGGAGAAACTTTATAATGAAGGAGTTGTAAAAGCTAATGAAGAGGCTTTACAAATAATTGACAAGGCAAAAAAAGATGCTGAGGAAATTATTAATAAAGCAAAAGAAAAAGCTGATAGCATTATTGAAGATGCAAATAAAAAGTCTGCAGATATAGCAAAAAATACAAAATCTGAGCTAAAACTTTCTGCAAAACAAGCAATGAATGCGTTGAAACAAGAAATTACAGAAATGCTGACATCGGGAGTAATAGGTAAATCTGTTAATGAATCTGTAAAAGAAACTGATTTTGTTAAATCAATAATTGAAATAGCAGTTAAAAACTGGAATCCTAAAGGTGAAGCAGCAATCGATCTTGTTGTTCTGCTCCCTGAATCAAATAAAAAGGCTTTTGATGGATTTGTAGAGACAAAACTAAAGAAATTAGTAGATGGTGGTATTGTAGTGAATTTTGATAATAAACTAAAAAACGGGTTTAAAATAGGACCTGCTGATGGTAGTTACATCATAAGCTTTACAGAAGAAGATTTTGATAATTTCTTTAAAGCATATTTGAGACCCAGAACAGCACAATTGCTATACGGGGAGGAGTAAATCATGACAAGAAATTATTATTGTCTTGTTGCAGGTCTGCCTGAATTAACCATTGAGCAAAATAAATTAAGCTTAACACAGCTGGATTTTAAAGCTGAATTGCAAGAATTTTTATATCCAGATGACTTTATGTTAGCTGAGCTTGTCTTTCTGAGTATTGACAATAAAAATATCCTGAACTTATTGACGGGCAGTAATAAACCCTTTGCAGAAGGCGGTAAATATACACGAGCAGAGTTAGAAGTTGCTATTAAAGATCCTGAAGGGCTTATTGACTATATGATTGAGTTTATTAACGCTTATAAAGACGATATTCCCATATTTCCTGGCATAAGCTGGGAAAACCAACTTACTACCTTATATTATAAATATGTAACCTCTATTGATAATATTTTCTTAGGTAACTATTTTAAGCACGAGTTGCAATTGAATAATATTATCACCGCTCTAAACTGTAAAAAATTCAATCTTTCGGCTGATAAAGAACTCATTGAAGATGATGAGTATAAAGAACATTTGGTTAAAAATACATCACGTGATTTTGGCCTCTCAAGTGAGTTGCCGTATATCGAAAAACTTGTGTTTTTATTTGAAGGCCATGACTTGCTTAAGCGAGAATGGGATTTAGATCTTATGAAGTGGGATTATCTTGATGAAAATACTGTTTTTGAGTATTTTACAATTGAGAAGGTGCTGAGTTATTTACTTAAACTTGGAATAATTGAGCGATGGCTTAAGCTAGATCCTGAAGCAGGTAAGGAGTTATTCCAGAACTTTGTTGCAGAATTAAAAAATAGTTACGAATTTCCTAAAGAGTACGCATTATAATAAATATGGAAGCAAATACAAATACAAAAGGAAAAGTATCAGGTATTATAGCAAACCTGGTAATGGTTGAGGTTTTTGGCCCGGTATCCCAAAATGAAATCTGCTACATTCATTTGAGTAATACAAAGTTACTTGCAGAAGTAATAAAAGTATATGGGAATATTGCCTATGTGCAGGTTTTTGAGAGTACACGCGGATTGAAAGTTGGTGCAGAAGTGTCATTTGACGGGCACATGCTGCAGGTTACACTCGGACCAGGTATGTTATCAAAAAACTATGATGGATTGCAGAATGACCTTGATTTGATGGATGGTGTGTTTTTGAAACGCGGTGAATATACCCGTTCTATTGATACACAAAAAAAATGGAAGTACAAAGTACTTGCCAAAGAAGGGGATACAGTAACAGCTGGGGACTGGCTCGGTGAAGTAGATGAGAACTTGATGCCACACAAGATAATGGTTCCTTTTGTTATGACTGATACATATAAAATCAAATCACTGGTTGGTGATGGTGAATATTCGGTTGATAACATTATTGCTGTGATTACTGATGGTCAGGGCAATGAATATAAATTGAATATGTTACAACAATGGCCGGTTAAGATCACGGTAAGGGCATATAAAGAAAAACCCAGGCCATTTAAATTACTCGAAACAGGCGTTCGCACTATAGATACCTTAAATCCTATTGTGGAAGGTGGTACAGGTTTTATTCCCGGACCATTTGGCTGCGGTAAAACCGTATTGCAGCATGCTATTTCAAAACAAGCAGAAGCTGATGTGGTTATTGTGGCAGCCTGCGGTGAAAGGGCAAATGAAGTTGTTGAACTTTTTGCAGAATTTCCCGAATTGGTGGATGCCCGAACAGGAAGGTCATTGATGGAGCGAACAATCATAATAGCAAATACATCAAATATGCCGGTAGCTGCACGAGAAGCCTCTGTTTACACAGCGATGACCTTGGCTGAATATTATAGATCTATGGGTTTAAAAATATTATTATTAGCTGACTCCACCTCAAGATGGGCGCAGGCTTTACGTGAGATGTCAAACAGGATGGAAGAACTTCCCGGACCAGATGCATTTCCTATGGACTTGCCAGCTATTATTTCAAACTTTTATTCAAGAGCAGGTATGGTACATTTGAACAATGGACAAACAGGCGCTATAACATTTATTGGTACAGTTTCCCCTGCGGGTGGGAACCTGAAAGAACCGGTAACAGAATCAACCAAGAAAGCTGCACGCTGTTTTTATGCACTCTCACAGAACAGGGCAGATAGTAAACGATATCCTGCGGTCGATCCAATAGATAGCTACTCTAAATATTTAGAATATCCTGAATTTCAAGAATATGTTAAGGAAAGAATTGACGAGGATTGGATTAATGTTGTAAGCGAAGCTAAAAACGTACTTCAACGAGGAAAAGAAACATGGGAACAAATTAATATTCTGGGTGATGATGGTGTACCTGTTGAATACCATCTTACATATTGGAAATCTGAAGTTATTGACTTTGTTATTCTTCAGCAGGATGCATTTGATAAGATTGACCAGTTAACTCCTATTGACAGGCAAAAATATATGCTTGACCTGGTTCTTTCAATCTGTCGTACTGATTTTCATTTTGAGACATTTGATGATGTTGGTAGTTTCTTTAAACGGATTATCAACCATATGAAGCAAATGAACTACACTGAATTTGATTCAGCTAAATTTAAAGAATACGAAAAAGAATTACACAAAATAATTGAAGAAAGGAAGGCCGCATAATGGAAACAAAAGCTTTTCAAAAGATTTATACGAAGATTACCCAGATAACAAAGGCTACCTGTTCTTTGAAAGCAACGGGAGTAGGGTATGAAGAACTCGCGATGGTGAATGGACGCTTGGCGCAGGTAGTTAAGATTATGGGTGATACAGTTACTCTTCAGATATTTTCAGGTACTGAGGGAATTCCAACAAATGCGGAAGTAACCTTCCTGGGTAAAGCTCCAACTTTAAAAGTTAGTGAAGACCTTGCCGGACGTTTTTTTAATGCATACGGACAACCCATTGACGGTGGCCCGGAAGTGGAAGGAGAAGAACGAGAAATAGGGGGGCCTTCTGTAAACCCTGTTAGAAGAAAGCAGCCTTCTGAGCTTATTGCTACAGGTATTGCAGGTATTGACCTGAACAATACTCTTGTATCAGGCCAAAAAATTCCTTTCTTCGCAGATCCTGACCAGCCTTTTAACCAGGTGATGGCAATGGTAGCCCTTCGGGCAAAAACGGATAAGATTATTCTGGGTGGAATGGGGCTAACAAATGATGATTATCTTTTTTATAAAAACATTTTTGATAATGCCGGTGCTCTTGACCGTATTATAAGTTTTGTAAATACTACTGAAAACCCTCCTGTGGAGCGCCTATTAGTGCCCGATATGGCACTAACAGCAGCAGAATATTTTGCAGTGGATAAAAACGAAACTGTTCTGGTCCTTCTTACAGATATGACATTGTATGCTGATGCACTAAGTATTGTATCAAACCGTATGGACCAAATCCCGTCAAAAGACAGTATGCCAGGTTCATTGTATAGTGACCTTGCAAAGATTTACGAAAAAGCCGTACAATTTCCTAGTGGGGGTTCAATTACTATTATCGCTGTTACAACGCTGTCAGGTGGCGATATTACCCACGCTATTCCCGATAATACAGGGTATATAACAGAAGGACAGCTATTCCTGAGGAAAGATACAGATATCGGAAAAGTAATTGTTGACCCTTTCCGAAGTTTGTCTCGTCTGAAACAATTGGTGATTGGGAAGAAAACCAGGGAAGATCATCCTCAGGTGATGAACGCTGCAGTGAGGCTGTTTGCTGATGCTGCAAATGCGAAAACAAAACAGGAAAACGGTTTTGATCTGACAGATTATGATGAGCGTACTTTAAAGTTTGCACACGATTATTCCCATGATCTGCTTGCAATTGACGTAAATATAGAAATTGAAAAAATGCTTGAAACAGGTTGGAAACTCTTTGCCAAGCATTTCTCACCTGCTGAAGTGGGTATTAAACAAAGTTTAGTAGATATATATTGGCCAAAGAATTAAATTAGTATTTATAGAATGGCAATTAATTTTCAATATAACAAGACTGCATTACAGGGGCTTAACAAGCAGCTGAAGATGAGAGAGCGTGCCCTGCCTACAATTAAGAATAAGGAATCTGCACTAAGGGTTGAAGTTGCCAAAGCGAAGAATGAAATGAAGGAATTGGAAAACAAATTCCTGCAAAAGATCGATGCTTATAAGGGGATGATGCGTCTTTGGGGTGAGTTTGATAATTCATTGTTAAGTATTGCTGACGTTAAACTTACTATTAAAAAGATTGCAGGTGTTAAAACCCCTGTTCTTGATGAAATTATATTTGATCATAAGGAGTTTAGCCTTTATAATATGCCAAACTGGTATATGGATGGTATTTCTATTTTGCGTGAAATTATCCAGATATCTATTGAAAAGGAGGTGTTTCAAAAGAAAACACGTTTACTGGATTATGCACGTAAGAAGACAACGCAAAAGGTTAACCTGTATGAAAAGGTTCAAATACCAGGCTTTCAGGAAGCAATTCGCAAAATTAAGCGATTCCTGGAAGATGAAGAAAATCTTTCAAAGTCTGCTATGAAAATTGTTAAGAAACGTCAGGAAGAAATGGAGGAAGCCGTATGATAACACCCATGAAAAAATACTCATTTCTGGTATATCAACCGGAATACAATGAATTTTTGAAGGATATTCAAAACCTGGGCGTGTTGCATGTGATTGAAAAACAACAGGAAGTAGCTGAAGAGATTAAGGAAAAATACAGGCTATTAAAACGATTTGATGAAACAATTAAATTTCTTCAATCAAGAGGTGTAGAGGAGGGAAAGGCCAAACATGACAGGGATGGCATAGCAATAATAAACGAAGTATCGGAGCTGATATCAAGGAAAGATAATCTTTTACAAAATAAAGCTTCTATTTTGAAGGAGGCTTCACAGGTAGAACCCTGGGGCGAATTTTCATTGGAGACTATTGAGAAATTAAAAGAACAAGGGATTTTCCTATCTTATTTTACTTGCCCTGCAAAGAAGTATAATCCTGAATGGGTAGAAAAATATGATATTCAGGAAATTGATACAGTAAAAGGACTAGTTTACTTCATTGTTGTTTCAAAGGTTAAGGATATTGACATTGAAGCTGATCCATTTCCTGAATTACAGAAACCGGCATCTGAATTACGGAAAGAGGCTGACAAAATTGATGCTGAAATTGAGAAGATTGAAAAGCATTTAGATGAGTTTGCTGCGCATTATATTGGGATGATTGAGCTGTCCAAATCTCATGTTGCAGATGCTGCCAGTTTTGATACAGTAATATTTAATACAGCTAGTGAAGCCGATGACAAAATAATGGTTTTGGAAGGTTGGGTTCCTGAAACAAAAGTTGATGATCTGGATAGCTATCTGAACACAAAATCTGTTTTCTATCTTGCTGCTGATCCTGAAGAAAGTGAAAATGTTCCTATTTTATTGAAAAATAGCCGGTTTGCAAGAATGTTTGAACCTATCGGAAAGATGTTCATGAACCCGGTTTATTCAGAATTGGACCTTGTACCTTTTTTTGCACCTTTCTTCCTGCTGTTTTTCGGATTTTGCCTGGGAGATGCAGGATATGGATTGATATTTGTTATTGGGGCAACCATTTATAAATTTAAAGCATCAAAAGCTATGAAGTCTTTGATTTCATTGGTGCAAATACTTGGGATATCAACGATTATTTTTGGGGCTGTATCAGGTACATTCTTTGGGATGAATCTGATTGATTCAGGATATAAAATGACGGAACAATCCATTATTGAGTTGAAACAAAATGAAGTACCCGCCTATATAATTGATAGTGTCTCTACTATCAAAGATCAAAATATTGTTACAAGAGAGGCTTTTGAGAAGCAGTTAATTAGTTTTTTTGATACGAATACTGCTGTAGCTAAGACAAAATATAAGACTTACAGAACGATTCTTATTAAATCTTCCGAAACAAATTTAAAACCGATAAAGAATTTCCGTTATATGATGTTGGACCCAAATAGTATGTTTAAACTAGCTTTGTTGTTTGGTGTTATACAAATCATATTTGGGATGATGGTTAGAGTGTTAAATGTCACTAAGCAAAAAGGGTTCAAATATTCACTTCCTGTTGTTGGATGGTTGATAGGTATACTTGGTGGGACAACAATATTTATATTATTTAAGCAAGGTGTAATAACAAATTGGGAGCCATTTGCTTATGGTATAGGAGGTGTTTGGGCGATTCTGTTATTAGGATTTAGTAATCCAAAAAACATTTTTGCAAGTATCGGAGCCGGAATAGGAGATATATATTTTACAGTAACTGGTTTTCTGGGTGATTTGTTATCTTATATAAGATTGTTTGCTCTGGGGTTGTCTAGCGCAATTTTAGGTTTTGTATTTAATGATCTGGCATTACAGCTTTTAAATATGAATTTTAAACCCTTAGGAATTCTGTTTTTTGTGATTTTGCTACTATTTGGGCATTCAATCAATATTTTCCTTTCCGCTTTGGGTTCATTTGTCCACCCTATGCGTCTTACATTTGTTGAGTTTTATAAAAATGCCGGGTTTACAGGTGGAGGGAAGGATTATAAACCATTTGAATATAAAATTAAAAACTAAAATTTATAAAGGAGAATTACTATGACTGCAATTATTCTAGCTTATGTTGGACTGGCGCTAATGGTAGGGTTAGCTGGTATTGGAAGTGCAATTGGTGTTTCCATCGGTGGAAATGCTACCATTGGGGCATTAAAGAAAAACAGTGAGGCATTTGGTAGCTATATGTTATTAAGTGCATTGCCTGGAACTCAGGGTCTATATGGCTTTGCCGGGTTTTTTGTCATGAATGGGACCTTAAACCAAATTGGTGAAAGTCTTTCTATTATGCAAGGTGCTGCTATTCTTGCTGCAGGACTTGCCTTAGGTTTTGTAGGTCTTATGTCAGGTATTAAACAAGGTCAGGTTTGTGCCAATGGTATCGCTGGTATTGGTGCCGGTTACGATGTGTTTGGAAAGACAATGGTGTTAGCTGTATTCCCGGAACTTTATGCTATTGTCGCATTTGCTGCTACTTTTATTATAAATACTGGCTTAGTTAAATAAAAAGCCTGAAAACTATTATAAATACTTATATGTATGAAAAAAACCGTAATAAATTGCGGTTTTTTTTTGTTTCAACATTATAATCTATTAGATTTGATCAGAATATTTTTGTATTTTAGTTGAATTAAAAATTACTATTGAAATCATCTGGTTATGGCATCTGATAAGATGTATGATCTCGAATATTTAAACGAAATATCCGGAGGGGATATGGAGTTTATTAATGACATGGTAAATACTTTTGTTGAAATGACACCTGTTACCATAGCCGAGATAAAAAGGTTAGCAGATGAAGGAAAATGGAAAGAATTGTATAGTGTAGTGCATCGATTTGCACCCAGCCTGCAGTTTCTGGGGGCACTTGATATGGAGTCCCTGGTGAATAAAGTAGAAAAAGATGCCATGAACCAGGAAAATACAGAGGAAATTCCAAATCATATCATAAAAATAGAATTATTTTGTAAAAGGGTAATTGATAACCTGAAGGAAGACTTTAACTTATAATACATATATAAAAATGATGTATAATCTGCTGGTTTGCGAAGACGATCCTATGACACTTAAGGCTATTGAGCATAGGCTTAAAAGGGATGGTTATAACATTATTACAGCTATTGACGGGCACCAAGCAAAAGAAATATTGGCCAGCAATTCAAACATTGACATCATACTTACAGATATACACATGCCGCAGGTTACGGGTTTGGATTTGGTGAAATATGTAAGAAATGATATGAAACTTACCATTCCTATTGTAATTCTTACACGTATTGGCCTGGAAGATACAGTGATGGAAGCATTTCAACTGGGAGCCGATGATTACATTACCAAACCTTTTAATCCGGAAGATCTCTCACTCAGGATTAAAAAGCAACTAATAAGAGCCGGTAAAGAAGTCTAAATTACTATCGTGCAAAGCTCAAATTTAATCCTTTCCCTGATACAAACTGATATTATTTGGGAAAATAAAAATCAAAATCTTAGTTTACTAGAGAATAAGATTGCTTCCATTGAAGGACAATCCAATGTAATTATACTACCTGAGATGTTTTCTACAGGTTTTACGATGAATACCCGATTAGCTGAACCTATGGAAGGATCGGCTGTTAAATGGATGAAAGAAATTTCGGCCAAATATTCAATTTCCCTGGTTGGAAGTTTACTAATTGAGGAAGAAGCAAATTTCTATAATCGATTGTTATGGGTACAACCTAATGGCAGTCTTTTTACTTACGATAAACGTCATCTGTTTTCACTGGGAGGGGAGGATGAATTTTTCAGCAAGGGAACTAAAAAGTTAATTATTGAGTATGATCATTGGAAAATATGCCCAATGATATGTTATGATCTGCGTTTCCCCGTTTGGATAAGAAATAAAGAAGAATATGATGTGCTGATTTTTGTTGCGAATTGGCCACATACAAGACAGAACGCATGGAGGAATTTATTAATTTCGAGGGCCATTGAAAATCAATGCTTTTGTTTAGGAGTTAACAGGGTAGGTACAGATGGAAATGGATTAAAATATATTGGAGGATCCGTTGTTATTGATCCAATGGGTGAAATTGTTAAAGAAATACCTGGTCAGGAAGAAGACATTATAATGATTGAATTGGATAAAGATAGGATTTTAAATTCCCGTGCAAAATTACCCTTTTTAAAGGATGCTGACGATTTTTTGATTTTGGATTAAAAGTTGAAACCAAAACGTATTATTGGGTTGGTGTAAACAGAGTATGGAGATTCGTTTACATTCCACAATATCATGAAATCAAATGAAGAATAATCACCAATTGGAAAACGTAAACCTCCTCCTAAAAGCACACTATGCATAATAAATCTGCCATTTTCAGGAAATAAAGGATAATCAAAATACTTTCTTTCCAGACTAAGGGCTTCATATTCAATATGAGCAAAAATGCCAGCCTCTAAACCAAGAGGTATATATTCATTCATATTGGAAATTAATACATAATTAGTAAATACTTTGCTTCCGTAAATATGAGTTTTAAAGCTAAAGCTATCAATTGAGTATTTGTAAAACATATATTTAAAACCAACACCTGCAGCCCACTTTGGAGTAATAAAATAACCGACAACCGGGGCAATTTCAATATCTGTAACTGTGCCAAATTGGCAAGAGAAGTTTCCTCCCCATAAAAAACGCTCTCCAAAGGATCTTGTATCTTCCTTTTGTGCCATGGTGTTAAACAACATGGAACACAGGATGGAAACAATAATGCCGTATTTTTTAAATTCAATTCGCATCTGTGGAATATATGAGATGTCAAAAATCGTAAAAAAAAAGGTTTTTTTCTCCTATATTTACTTATTATTCTAGTAAATGGATTGATATTTTATGAATATTTTAATTACAGGCGCAAGCCAGGGTATTGGAAAGGAAATAGTGTTTAACATTGCACAAAGAACAAGTGACAATATTTTGTTATTATCCAGAGATATTATCAAATTGGATAATGTAAAGCTGTCTTGTGAAAAAGCGGGAATTAAAGCAAAATTATTTTCTTTGCCCTATGATATAACTCAGATTGAAAAAGTATCGTTATATCCAAAAGTTGCAGATATTGTTGATTATCTTGATGTTATAATAAACAATGCTGGATACCTGGTTCGAAAAAGCTTTACAGAAACTACTGCTGAAGAGATCAGGCAAACGTTTGATGTAAATTTTTTTGGTGTGGCAACTCTTATTAAGCAACTATTGCCATTGATTAAACAATCAAAACAAGCTCATGTGGTAAATATTGGAAGTATGGCAGGTTTCCAGGGTTCAACAAAATTTGCCGGATTGTCTTATTACAGTGCCAGTAAGGCCGCGCTTGCGACTTTAACAGAATGTTTATCTCAAGAATATAAGGAGGATAAAATTATTTTCAATTGTTTAGCACTTGGGTCAGTTCAAACAGAAATGTTAGCAAAGGCTTTTCCGGGCTTAAAGGCACCTGTTATGCCTTCAGAAATGGGGCGTTTTGTTGCTGATTTTGCTTTAAATGGCTGGAAATTCTTTAATGGCCGGACAATTCCGGTATCTTTTTCAACTCCATGATTAATCGAACTGCAGGCCTTTTACCATATTACTTTCATCGTATTCTTTGGGTTCTATATCCCCTCGTAAAACCATCAAACCATTCATGGCAAGTGCATACATTTCATCTTCACCCGGATAAATTATAACAGGTGCTATAAATGATACCATTTTCTTAATATATTCTACGATCATAGCAATATGGGAAATGCCACCGGTTAATATAATACCGTCAATATCGCCTTTTAAAACGGCAGCCATAGCTCCGATTTCTTTCCCAATCTGGTATGACATGGCATTTAAAACTAATTTGGCTTTTTTATTACCGTCTCTTACCATCATTTCCACTTCGTATGTACTATTCGTTCCAAAGTAAGAAATAAGGCCTCCTTTTCGCTTTATAAAATCCAGAATTTCATCTTCTGTATATTTATTGCTAAAACACATCCTTACAAGGTCTCGTGCCGGGAGAGTGCCTGTACGTTCAGGAGAAAATGGCCCATCACCATCTAATGCCTGGTTTACATCAATTACACGGCCCTTACTATGAGCACCTACCGAGATGCCTCCACCCATATGAGCTATGATCAGATTTAAATCTTCATAGTTTTTATCCAATAGCCTTGCATAGGCCCTTGCTGTGGATTTGTGGTTTAATGCGTGGAAAATAGATTGTCTTACAAACTCAGGATGACCGGTTAGTCTGGCAACATCATCTAGCTCGTCAACCACAACAGGATCAGCAATATATGCTTTTGCGTTGGGCAGGGCTTTTGCTATGTCATCGGCAATAAGACCGCCTAAATTACTGGCATGTTCACCCATCACGCCTTCTCTCAGGTCTTTTTTAAGGGCATCATTTATACAATAAACACCTGATTTAATAGGTTTAACCAGGCCTCCGCGTCCTACTACAGCTTCTATTTTTGAAAGGTCTATATGGGCATCCTTAAGTTCCTGTAATATAATGTGTTTCCTGTATTCAAACTGATCACTTATATGTTTGAATTTTTCCAAATCTTCAACGGGATGCCATATACTTTTAAGGAAGAGTACGCGTGTATTGAAAAATACTGCTATTTTAGTAGAGGTAGAACCTGGATTTATTGCTAATACTTTCTTGTCTGCCATAAAATAAAGATACAAATAATCTCACTTAATGTATTTAAAATAAAAATAAAGAATATTTGCTATTTTTCCTATATAAGAAACGGGTAATAATGGAATAGTTGTACAATAATGAAATTCTCCGACTTACTAGCCAAGAGTGCAGCAATTCTTTTTTATATATATTTTATCAGCCACACTCTTGTTTTTTTTAAGATACTCCGGATAATCTATAAACTACCGGGAAACAATTAACCTTTGAGTTTTAAACCCCTTGTCAGTATTGACAGATATTATATAGATGCCGGGTGTAACTCCAGATATATCCACTTGGAAATTATTTTTTCCTGATGTAAATGAAGAATTTGAAACTAACATTTTCAATTCTACACCGGATATATTTACAAGTGAAATATTTCCCTTAAGTTCTTCCAATGCTTCAAATTCAATGGTGATGGAATAATTAGCCGGATTAGGAAATACATTAAAATTATCCAGATTCAGGGTAGATTTACATACTTCGAAATAGTTGCACGAACTTGGGTTTTCTGATCTTGAATTATTGATTGTTTCGAGCTCATATTTTAAGTCATTTCGTATTCTTTCAGGAAGCGCCGCAACAAATTCATCAGTTGGAAAGTACCAAAATACTAAATTATAATTACGTTCGGCTATATATTCATTAAGTGGCATGAGAACCGGTATTAGTAAATCATAATTGTTTTTATTATTTTTTTCATTGCTAAAGCTTTGCCCAAATCTTGCCAGTTCCAATCCTTTTATGTCTGTCATTAACGAAGGAAATAAACTTGGAAATAAAATTGTGTCTGATTTTCTTCTGCCATTTTCTTCGCCACCATGGTCAAATCTATAGTAATAAGTTCCGGTAATATCGCTCATTAAAATCCTGTCTTTCTGAAATATGATCCCGATATCCTCAAGTTCTTCCTCGTTCAGGGTCAGATAGTTAATTTTGTCAAAGACAATATTTCTGCTTATATCCCAGTGGTCTACAATATTTTTATCCGGGTTTTGTTTCTTAATACATTTTAGGTTCTCATAAATGTTCTTTAAATATTCATATCTTGATGGTAAAATACTAAAAAATGTATCGCTTGGGACAAACCAGAAAATGTTGTCTTTGTATGTAAGACCTTTTGTAAACACAGGAACCAACGTATCCACTTCATTGTAAAAATCAGATTCCCATCGCTCAGAAGTGCATAGGGTATCTGTTTGCCTTTCAATATGAAAAGGTGTTGCATCCATAGTGTCTGATCGACAAGGGACATTCCAGCAACGAGATCTTTGATTTTTCCCATCTGTTGTTAGATAATAATATTGATTTTCAGAAACAATATGGACTCCTAATTTCTCAAGTTCATCATTTGAAAGATAAACATAAAGTGAGTTTTTATTTATGGAAGTATCAACAGGCCATTGACAATCATCTTTCTCCATGTTCTTTTCACTTGTTTCAGTAGTTCTTTGAGATGTGAAAATAACTTTAGGTTGAGCATCTTCCATTTGCTGTTTTTTGACCTTATTGGATTCTTTGCCATTTGAGAGATTTGTTGTTTTCTTACTTGTTGTATCATTGCCATTGAAAACGGGTGTTACATTTTCTTTATGAATTGGTAAGGGTTCTTTGACAATTTGTTTAGTTTCCTTAGGGGCCCACCAGAGAAAAATGCTGGCGGCACCAATAATAAATGCACTTGTCATAATAATTAATTTTAAATGATTTAATCGATAATTAACCTTATGCGTGGCCTTTGCATCAGGATTATTTAGTAATTGGTGCACCTGTTCTATTTTAAAAGAGCAGGGTAAATTCCTGAACTCTTTGAAAAACTGATTTAATGTATGTTGTGTATTCATTTCCTTCATCTCTTTTTAGTTAAAATGTTAAAAGCATCACAGCAAGTTTTACCTGCTCTTTTGTTTCTAAAAGAGATAGTACTTTTTCTCTTCCTCTCTGCAAACGTGATTTTATAGCGGAAATACTTCCACCTTGTATTTTCTGAATTTCTTCTATTGACAAATCAGAAATGTGATAAAGGATTAATGTTTCTGAGGTTTTTGCAGGTAAGGAGAGGATTTTTTCATATACAATCCTGAATTCGGTAAGATGTTCCTGATTTTGACCAATGTCGATTATTTGATGAATCTCTTCTTCATTAAATGCAGCCTTAAACTTATTCCTGCGTAGTTTCATCTTATGCAAATTACTGGCAACACTGTACACATAGGATTTAAAAACAGATAAGTCTTTTATCTCATCGAACCTTTCAAAGACATTGAGAATTGTATCCTGGATCAGGTCTTCAGCATCTTCTGTATTACCGGAGATTGCCCTGCAAAATCTATAAAGCTGGTTGTGAATGGGTTCATAGTGATGTAAAAATTCTATTTTATTCTTTTTCTTCACAGGTTAAATATTAGTGTTTATTAGTAAGTTGCATAACTCCGAAAAAAAGACGCATTCATTTGAAAAAAAATACAATATACTGAAAGGATGTATATAATTTGGATAATATTCGAGCTTTAAAATCATTAAATTTTTTGCTGGACATTGCAGTCAGATAAGTAGTTTGTATAATTGATATTCTTCTTGTTGCGGTGCATAGATAGCATTCGTTTTTAAATTGGGTATAACGGATGCACCGCTTTTACTTGTTTCTTAACCCGGTGTTAAAGCACCGGGCTATTAATATTTGAGTTCCACAGACTCATTATATTTTTTAAAAGATGGCTGTAGGCCTTCAATATTATTAGCCCAGGGTGAACTGAGCGACAGCGATTAAATGAAACGAAGCGAAATGAAAACCGGGGTTTGTTTAGATAAATAACTTCGTTGCATCCGTTATCAATTATGCAATATGTAATTTAAACCAGATGGAAATGTTCTGTTGGATTGGGTCTTAAAAGTTTTTGAAAGGACAATTCAATCCCTGTGTTCATATAATTGATTATTTACTCCAATTATATTAAGCCAGAAGGCAGCCCAGAGCAATAGAAAGTAACTTCGTTTCTTCATCATCAGCCCTGGAAGTTAGTACAACCGGAACTATTGCCCCTAATACGATAGCAGCACATTTTCCATTTCCAAGGAAATTAATTGCTTTATAGAGTATATTTGCGGCATCCAGGCCATGTGGAACTAATATATCAGCATCACCTGCAACCTCACTTTTTATACCTTTGTGAATGGCCGCTTCTCTGGAAATAGCATTATCCAAAGCAAAAGGCCCATCAATGACACATCCCTGGATTTGACCCTTTTTATTCATTTTTACAAGTGTTGCTGCATCAATGGTAGATTGTATTTTTGGGTTTACTTTTTCAATGGGACATACAAGAGCTACTTTCGGAAAGGGATTATTTAACTTATGATATAACTCAACAGCATTTTGAATGATAATTTGCTTATCTTGTAATGATGGTGAAATATTCATAGCTGCATCTGTTACCCCAAATACTTTATGATAATATGGTGATTCAAAAAGGGCAAAATGGCTTAATAATATCTGATTTCGTATTCCGTCAGAAGGATGTAGAATGCCTTTTAAAAGAGTTGCTGTTGATACAAGGCCTTTCATTAGTAATTGTCCTTTTTTATCTTTTATATATTTTACAGCTAACTTTACAGCCTTTTCATCGCTGTTTGCATCTAAAAATTCAAATTCTTTAACGTCAAAGTTTATTTCTTTGCAAAGCTCAATGATTAGGGCTTTATTTCCAGAGAAAACCGGGATAATCAGTCCTTTTTGCCAGGCATAAAAAACAGCGCTGAGAGTTGTTTTATCCTCAGCGCATACAATCACAAGTTTTTTAGGGACATTCTTCTTTGCATTTTCTATTAATTCTTTTAGATTATTAATAATCATGCATGTTTTTTTTATTTGGCTTTTTTACTTTCCTTAATAATCATTTCCGTGTCATTGGCAATTACAAGCTCTTCGTTTGTAGGTACTACTATAATAGTAACCTTTGATGAATCTTTACTTATAACTACCTCTTTACCTCTTTTTCCATCATTTTTGGATTTGTCAAATTCCATACCCATGTATTCAAATCCTTGACAAATTTCTTCTCTTGATTCAGATCCGTTCTCTCCAATGCCTCCGGTAAGTACAACAATGTCAACACCACCAAGCGCAGCAGCATATGCACCAATGTATTTTCTGATTCGGTAATGATACATATCCAGACCAAGTTGTGCACGCTCATTTTTAGCCTCTGCAGCTTCTTCAACTTCTCTCATGTCAGAAGATACACCTGTGATGCCAAGTATACCGCTATGTTTGTTTACTAGAGTGTTTGCAGCTTGAAATCCAATTTCTTCCTTATCCATAATAAATGTCAATACTCCAACATCCAGATCACCAGTACGGGTTCCCATAATTAATCCTTCAACGGGTGTAAGTCCCATGGACGTATCAAATGATTTTCCGTCTTTAATTGCTGCTATTGATGCACCATTTCCGAGGTGGCAGGTAATTATTCTTTGCTTATTATAATCGACACCAAGTATCTCACAAGCCCTGTGTGATACATATAAGTGGCTTGTACCGTGGAAACCATAGCGGCGTATGCCATATTTTTTGTACAATGCATAGGGTATAGCATACATATACGATTGCTGGGGCATTGTTTGATGGAATGCCGTATCAAATACTGCTACTTGCGGTATATTTGGCAGTAAATTTGCCATTGCCTCGATACCCTTTAAATTAGGCGGGTTATGTAAAGGGGCTAGTTCAATACAGGATTCTATTTCCTTTTTTACTTCATTAGTAATTAAAACACTTGAATTGAATTTTTCTCCTCCATGTACGACCCTGTGTCCTACTGCATCAATTTCTTCAAGGGACTTCAGACAACCGTGTTTTGCGCTTACTAATACTCCTAAAATATATTCAATTCCAGCCTGATGGTCCAGTATCTCTCCCTCAAGCTTTACTTTGTCTCCATTTTGTTTTGTATGTTTTAGAAAGGAACCCGTCATTGCAATTTTCTCAACAATTCCTTTAGCAATAACATCTACTGAAGTCATGTCAAATAGTTGGTATTTGATCGATGAACTTCCACAATTCAGCACCAATATCTTCATTTCGTCCTTAAGTTATTTTATGTAATTATAATAATATGTTATTTATGATTTTCCTGCCCGTTTCATCGTAAATATAAAATCCGCGTCCAGTGCGGCGGCCTAGTTGATTTGCACGTACAAGTTTTTTTATAAGAGGGGAAGCTTTATATTTTTTATCTCCAAACTCTTCATATAAGTTTTCCATCCATGTATGAAGTTTGTCAAGTCCCATTTTGTCGGCCATTTCGAAAGGTCCTAATTGCATGCTAAAACCAATACGCATTACCTTATCTATATCTTCCATTTCTCCAACACCTTCCATAAGTACTTCACATGCTTCATTTATGAGGGGGACAATAAGACGGGTACTAATATTGCCCGGGGATTCAACGACAGGAACAACTTCTTTGTTAATGAGTTTAGCAAATTTTATTACATTTTTATAAACTTCATCTGTTGTATGCATTCCACGCGCTACTTCTACAACTCTTGCCTCTGCAGTTGGGGACAAAAAGTGGAAGCAAACGCAGCGCTCCGGATGTTCCAATTCAGATGAAAGCTCAGTTATCATAATTGTTGGAGCGTTTGTAGCAATAATTGCAGAAGGTTCGATATACGCTTCAAGATTTTTAAAAATTCCTTTTCTAAGTTCAGTGCCATTTTCACCGGTTTTTGACTTCAGAGCTTCTACAACAATATCGCAGCCCTTGAAGATTTGACAATCCAGAGAGCCTCTTATCCTTGAAAGAATAGCTTTTTTCTCACTGCTGGTCATACCCCAGCGATCAATCATACCATCCAGAGTATTAGCCATAGACTCGTTTGCTGCTTCAATTTTTTCGGCTGTTTTTTCAACAAATACTACATCCATTCCGCTAAGACTTACCATAATTGCAATATCTTGTCCCACAGTTCCACAACCTATAATTCCTACTTTCGAAAACTGTGTTTTGGGTTGATTTTTTTTACTTAACCCAAAATTTTCAATCTGTTCAACAATTTCTCCCATTTAATCAGTCGGTTATTTATTAATTATTAATTCATTCCTGCCTGCAAAGCAGTAATTGCAACCAGGTTTACTATATCTTCTTCATCACATCCTCTGGACAGATCGTTTATTGGTGCTGCAAGGCCTTGCAGAATTGGGCCGATGGCTTCAGCATCAGCCATGCGTTGTACCAGCTTGTATGCTATATTTCCTGCATCCAAAGTTGGAAATACCAGAACATTTGCCTTGCCGGCAATTTTACTGTTTGGTGCTTTTTGTTTGGCAACACTTTCAATGATTGCAGCATCTGCTTGCAATTCTCCTTCAATTTGAAGGTCTGGTCTCATTTCTTTAACAATTTTTACGGCCCGAATCACTTTGCTGGCTGATTCATGTTTTGCACTGCCTTTTGTTGAAAAACTTAACATGGCAACACGAGGTTCAATCCCGGCAATAGTTTTCGCAGTCTCAGCAGTAGAAACAGCTATTTCAGCTAGTTCAATATCGTTTGGTTCAGGATTTACAGCACAATCAGCAAAAACCATAATTCCATTATCTCCAAAGGCTTTGTTTTTCAAAACCATGATAAAGGCCCCTGAAACGAGCGAAATACGAGGTTTTGTCCTGATATATTGGAAAGCTGGACGAATGGTTTCTCCTGTTGAATGAATGGCTCCCGCTACTTCTCCATCAGCATCACCTGTTTTTATCATTAAAACTCCCAGATAAAGAGGATCTTCAATAAGTTTTAATGCAGTTCCTTTATCTACACCTTTATCGTGCCGTAGTTCAACCATCAGGTCAGTGTAAAAGTTTAACTTGTCGTGTGTGAGAGGATCAACTATTTTCGCCAGGCCAATATTGCTTAAATTAAGCTCTTTTGCCTTTTTTTCTATTATTGCAGGATCTCCCAAAAGGATTAAATCTGCAATTCCTTCCTTAAGTATAATGTCAGCTGCTTTTATGGTCCTATTATCTTCGGCTGCTTCAGGAAGTACTATCCTTTTTTTGTTAGCTTTCGCTTTGTTCTTAATTTCGCTGAGTAAATCCATTGTTTTTCAAATATTTATGTTGATTTGTTTTAATGGTTTAAAGTTAAATAAAATTTGCAATTTCTAGGACTTTTTTTTAATGATTTATAAATCAATTAAATAAACATTCTATTTTCGATTTAATTTATTGTTTATCAATGTGTTGAATCATGTATTTTAAACTTTATTATAAAACATAAAAATTCAGGAAAAATAATTCATGGAACTTTCTATTTTTGTGGATTATTTTAATTGATATGAAAGAGAAACTGAAAATATTAGGAAGGAAGCTAAAAGGGGATGTGTTTTTTGACGATATTTCATTGTTATTATACTCTACAGATGCTTCGGCTTATAAAGAACGACCCATTGCAGTGACACGGCCAAAAACTTCAGAAGACATTAAAGAAATTATCAATTTTGCCCGTGAAAATAATGTGACCATTATACCCAGGACAGCAGGAACGTCATTGGCCGGCCAGGTTGTCGGAAATGGAATTATTGTAGATGTATCTAAATACTTAACAGAAATACTGGAATTCAATAAGGAAGAAAAATGGGTGAGAGTGCAACCCGGTGTTGTTTTAGATGAACTCAATCTGTATTTAAAACCGCACGGATTATTTTTTGGTCCTGAAACATCTACTGCTAATCGTTGTATGATAGGTGGGATGGTTGGTAACAATGCTTGTGGACTTCATTCACTGATTTATGGTAGTACCCGGGATCATTTATTGGAGGTTAAGGCAATATTAAGTGATGGTTCGGATGTTGAATTTAAGTCCCTTTCTAACGATGAGTTTGCAGAAAAGTGTATGGTGAAAAGCCTGGAGGGAAAAATATATAAACAAATTGATCAGTTGCTAAATAATAAGGAAATCCAGGATGAGATACGTCGCGAATATCCTGCAAAAGAAGTAAAGCGAAGGAATACAGGTTATGCACTGGATCTTTTATTGGAATCATCGCCATTTTCAGACACTGATGAGAAATTCAATTTCTGTAAATTAATTGCGGGATCTGAAGGTACACTTGCATTTTTAACAGAGATTACATTGAACCTTGTGCCACTTCCTCCAAAAGAGAAAGCTGTAATATGTGTACATTTTCATACAGTAAATGAGTCGCTATTGGGGAACTTGATTGCTTTAAAGCACAGACCTGATGCTGTTGAGCTGATGGATGATGTAATAATGAACTGTACAAAAGGGAACATTGAACAGCGGAAAAACAGGTTTTTCATAGAAGGTGACCCGGGTGCTATACTGATCATTGAATTCACCAGGGAAACACGGGAAGAGATTGAAGTTATAAAGAAAAAACTGGAAGAGGATATGCGAAAGGAAAAACTGGGGTATCATTTTCCAATTGTCTGGGGTAAAGACATAAACCGTGTCTGGAACTTGCGAAAGGCAGGTTTAGGACTTCTGTCAAACGTTCCGGGGGATGCAAAACCTGTATCGGTTGTTGAAGATACTGCTGTGATGCCGCAAGTACTTCCTGAATATATTGCAGATTTTCAGGCGCTTCTTAAGAAATATAACCTGAATAGTGTTTATCATGCACATATAGCAACAGGGGAACTTCATCTTAGGCCTATGCTCGACCTTAAGCTGGAAAAGGACGTTGAGCTTTTTCATACAATAGCGTTGGAAGTTGCAAAATTGGTAAAAAAGCATAAGGGATCATTAAGCGGAGAGCATGGTGACGGACGATTGCGGGGAGAATTTATCCCTTTAATGCTGGGAGAAAAAATTTACCGCTTACTCAAAGAAATTAAAGTTACCTGGGATCCAAATAATATTTTAAACGCAGGTAAGATTGTGGATACTCCACAGATGAATAAACAGTTACGGTATTTACCTGGCACACCTACAAGGGAAATAGAGACTATTTTTGATTTTTCGGATGTGGATGGTATTTTACGATTAGCAGAAAAATGTAATGGTTCAGGGGATTGTCGTAAGTCTGCACTTATAGGAGGAACTATGTGTCCAAGTTATATGGCTACACGGGATGAGAATACGACGACACGAGCAAGGGCAAATGTATTGCGCGAATTCCTTACAAATTCAAACAAAAAGAATCCCTTCGCACATGATGAAATTTACCAGATCCTTGATTTATGCTTATCATGTAAAGGATGTAAATCTGAATGCCCGTCAAATGTTGACATGGCTAAATTAAAGGCTGAATTTCTTCAGCATTACTACGATGCTCATCATATTCCATTAAGGACAAGAGTTATAGCCTATATCACTAACATTAACAAACTTGGCTCAATTATGCCTTCGGTTTTTAATTTCTTTATAACGAATTCATTTACTTCTTCAATTGCAAAAAAGATACTGAAATTTGCACCTAAACGAAGTATACCAAAATTATATAAAACTACACTTAGGAGATGGGCTTCAAAGAATCTTAAATCACTAAATGAAGTAGTTTCAGAGAATAAAAAAGTCTACTTATTTATAGATGAGTTTACAAATTATAATGATACTGCAATAGGCATTACAACTATAAAACTACTGAACAAGCTTGGATATAAGGTTGAAATACTAAATCATGCCGTAAGCGGCCGCACATTCTTTTCTAAGGGTTTAATAAGAACAGGGAAAAAAGTTGCCATTAAAAATGTATCAATATTCAAAGATATTGTCACGCCTGAAACTCCATTGGTCGGAATTGAACCTTCTGCCATTCTTTCATTTCGTGATGAATATCCTGATTTAGTTGGCAGGGAGTTGAAGCAAGAAGCTATTGAATTAGGGAAGTCGACTCTTATTATAGATGAATTTATTGCCAGAGATATTGATAAAGGCAATATTACTTCAGATATGTTTACTCAGGTAGATCAGAAGATTAAATTGCACGGTCATTGCCAACAAAAATCTGTAGCTTCTACCGAGCCAACAAAGAAAATGTTATCACTTCCTAAAAATTATGTAGTTGAAGAGATAAAATCTGGTTGTTGTGGTATGGCAGGATCATTTGGCTATGAAAAAGAGCATTATGATTTATCCATGAAAGTTGGTGAACTGGTATTATTCCCTGAGGTAAGAAATGCTTCAGATGATACAATTATTTCCGCCCCAGGTACAAGTTGCAGGCATCAAATTAAAGATGGAACAGGGAAAGAAGCTTTACATCCGGTTGAAGTGCTTTATAAGGCTTTAGTTTAGACTTTTACCTATACTTATATTTTATTTTGTTGACGATAATGCTATATCAAGAGGTAGAGTAAAGTAAAATGTTGTACCTTTATTTATTTCAGAAAAGAAATCGATTTCACCATCCAGCAGTTTGATTATGCTTTTACTGATAGATAATCCCAGACCTGCCCCGCGGTAAATTTTAGATTTACTATCCTCTATTTTGGTGAAAGGTTTGAATATTTTATCATGGTCTTTCCTAAGTATACCAATACCAGTGTCTTTAACATAGAAACGAATTGTCTTATCAATTATTTCGTATCCCATATGAACATATCCCTTCTCTGTGAATTTAATAGCATTATCCATCAGGTTCTGAAATACTTGCTTAATTCTTAATTCATCACTGTTAATATATAGTTTTTCAGTTGAGGGATTTTTAATGTAGGCTATTATGAGATCTTCTGTTTCCCGGGGTTTGTAAATTCTGTAAATTTCTTCGAGAAGAAGTGTTACATTAAATGGGCGTTTCATTATTTCCAACTGATTGGATTCAATTTTTGAAATATCCAGAATGTCGTTTATTAACAAGAGCAGACTTTCAATGTTTTTATCAATTAATTCAGAAAAAAATTCTTTATCGTCAGCTGTAAGTTTTTCCTCTTTTAAAAGTGAAGAAAAGCCTGCAATAGCATTCATGGGTGTGCGTATCTCATGGCTGAGATTAGCCAGGAACGAGGTCTTTAGTTTGTCTGATTCTTCAGCGCGTTTTAAAGCCTTTTCTAAATCTGTAGTACGACTTTCAACTAATAATTCCAGTTTATTTCTATGCTGGTTTAATTCTTCATTTTGCCGGCTTATTTGGTTTTTCCTTTCTGTTAACAAGAGATTTGCTTTGGATAATTCGAAGGTTCTTTCTTCAACTTTCTTTTCCAGAAATTTTTGTTGTTTCAAATAGCGCTTGACCCTGTAAAGATAGAAGCCGGTTGTCAATCCAAGAATGAAAATACCAAGAATGATTTTAAAGTATAGGGTTTCATACCAGGGAGGTAGAATTAAAATCTTAATGTTTGCCTCTTTATTGCTCCAGGAACCATCGTTATTTGTAACTTTAACACGAAATGTATATTCACCTGCATTCAGGTTGGTATATGTGATTTTTCTGGTTTTACTGTCTGTCTCCAGCCATGTATTATTAAAATTCTCCAGCTTATATTTATACTTTTGACGTTCTGGATGAAAATAATTCAGGTTAGAGAACTCAATTGAAAAAACATTTTCTCTTTTAAGTAGCACTATTTTATCAGTTTGAGTTATAGATTTTGTAAGTATTTGTCTGTTGTTAATTGTATCACCTACCTGAATACTTTTATTAAATATTTGGAAATCAGTAAAAACTATATTCGATTCAGTGTTTTTAATATATATGTCATCCGGTTTAAAAAAATTAAAGCCATTGCTGCCACCAAAAAGCAGCTCACCATGGCTTGTCCTAAATGCAGATTTTTCATTAAATTCATTTCCCTGCAACCCATCCGATTCATTATAGCTAATAAATGAAAAACTATATTCGCCATCATTATTTCTTGCGATTTTAACATTGCATAGACCATTTGAGGTGCCAAGCCATATATCATCATTATTGTCTTCTAGAATTGTAAGTATCCTGTTTGTTGGTAATCCGTTGTTTTTTCGGAATACAGTAAAAGTTTGGTAATCCTCATTCAGTAAGCTTAATCCATCATTTGTTGCAACCCAAATCCATCCACGGGAATCTTCAAATACATCGTATACAAAGTCTTTACTTAAACTCACAGGGTTTAAAGGATCATGATAATAATAAGTAAATTGTCTGGTTCTTTTATTGAACATTCTTAGCCCGTCAACAGTAGCAAACCACATATTGCCTGAATGGTCTTCAATAATAGAAAAAATAACATTAGAGCGGATTCCTGTATCATTGTCCCATCTGTGCACTTCCGTTACTCTTCCTGTTTCAGGATTTAGTACATTTACACCACCTAGTAACGTGGCAATCCATAGCATTCCATCTGAGTCTTCACAGATGTCCCATATTCTGTCATCTGTTATAGCTTCGGGATTATTTGTGTTTGCCCTGAAATGATGAAATCGAGAGCCATCATAATAATTTAATCCACCAAAATATGTACCTGCCCATACATGATCTCTGCTATCCGATATTAAACCTATAATAATATCAGCACTTAAGCTGGAAGGATCATTTGGGTTGTTTATATATTGTTTAAAGCTATTATTCTCTCTGTTAAAAAATATCAAGCCACCCCCGTTAGTTCCTATCCATAGGTTTCCATTTTTATCTTCGGCAAAATTATCGATATCATTATATCCCGGTTTCGCGTTATTATTAAGTTTTATAAGGTAATGGTCAAATTTAAAGAGATTTTTATGATAGTACCCGAATCCTTGTTTAAAGGACCCTATCCAAATAAATCCATCGTAATCTTTATATATGGCGGTTATGACATCCTGGCATAAGCTCCTATTATTCAATGGATTGTTTTTAATATATTGAATATTCCAAGTGTCTTTTTTAATAAGATTAATTCCTCCATGGTCTGTGCCTACCCATATATTGCCATCCTCATCCTGAACTATTCCGGTAATATAGTCGTTGTTTAGTTTACAGATATTGTTAGTAGTTGAGTATTGTTTATATATTTCCTTTTCAGGGTTTATGTACATAACCCCGGAAGCATTGCTTTTATCATATATCCATATGTCGTCATCATTGTCAACATACATTCTGTAGAAATTGTCAAAAGTTGTTTTTATTTTGAATACTTCAGATGCTTTCAGTGTTCTAGGATCAATTCTTTTTAAACTGCCCTTATTATCAACAGACCAGATATTCCCTTTACTATCCTCACCAATACTTGTTATTCGCAGTGAGTTTTCAGGAAGATATGTTTCATACCCTTCTAATACCCTGATAAGAGAATCATTTGTAGGAATATACATATATAACCCCTGAGAAGTATTGCTATACCAGTAATTACCATTTTTTGCTTTTAATAGCATCCATTTACTTTCATATGGATAAGTCAATTTTCCGTTAAATAATTGATAAGCATGTGTAATTGATTCATTTTCTGGATCATATATATCAATATAATTGCCTGCTGCTATCCAGATTTTCCCATCATAATCTTCATATAGTCCATTAATTATATTATCATGCAGAGAAGTTGTATCCTCCGAAATATTCTTAAATAATTTAAATGAATAACCATCCCATCGGCCAAGTCCCTCAATTGTACCTACCCATAAAAAACCTTTACTGTCGCGAAGGAATGATACTGTATAGTTATTAGGGAGGCCGCTTTCTTTATCAATATTGGCAAATAACCATTGCTTTTCCTGACCATAAAGAGAAAACAATGATAAAATATAAAGCATTAAAACAGATAAACGAACCATATTTAGAATTGCTTCGTGTAGCTAAAATAAATCTAGTAAATTTATTAATATAACGCAAATATATAAGAGTTAGTTGAAGGTAAGTGATTAGCTAATAGAATTAATTGATAAGGTTCATATTTTTAAAGATGAAATTTTAATACTTTTAATCAATTTGTCATAATAATTATGAAAATATTTAAATATGGAATATATATGACTGAATAAAGAAATCTAGTATTTTTAAAACTACTTATTGCATGAAGATGAAGATTTATATAATCACTTTGTTTATTTATTTCAGTTTAGCATCAATTAGTCAATTATCTGATCATTTCGATGCTTTGTATCCTGATAGCATTTATGATAAATATACTGGTACATTTAATTAATAATTAAAAATATATTAGCATGAACAGATTTCAAAAAGTTGGATTGATTGCAATTGTAGTGAGTATACTGATGAAAATACATGGTTATTCACAAATCGAGTATTGCTATGAAAACCAAAGATGTCCAAATCTGGGGAACGGTTATTTTCAAAATCCTATTTTGGGTGGAGATTATCCTGATCCTTCAGTGTTAAAGGATGGCGATGACTACTTTATGACTAATTCTTCATTTGTATACTACCCGGGCTTACTTATATGGCATTCCAAAGATTTGGTGAGCTGGGAACCAGTATGTTATGCATTGCATACAAACGTAGGTTCTGTTTATGCACCCGATTTTATCAAGTATCAAAACAAGTATTATATATATTTTCCGGCCGGAGGTACCAATTGGGTTATTACAGCCAATTCACCCGAAGGACCCTGGAGTGAGCCTGTCGATTTAAAAGTTGGTAATATCGATCCTGGTCACATCGCCGATGAAGAGGGTAACAGGTATTTGCATCTCTCAGATGGGCAGGTTGTGAGACTTGCTCCGGATGGATTATCCATTGAGGGAGCAATAAAGGATCTGTACGACGGATGGCCCATTCCCGATACTTTTGATGTAGAATGTTTTTGTCTTGAGGCACCAAAGCTTTCTTACCGAAATGGATACTATTATTTGACTTCGGCACAGGGTGGTACTGCTGGTCCTCCAACGAGTCATATGGTGGTATCAGCCAGGTCCAAGAACCCTGTTGGACCATGGGAGAATTCACCATACAATCCAATAATTTTTACACAAAGTAAAGATGAAAAATGGTGGTCCAAAGGCCATGGTACACTGGTAGATGATAAGGAAGGAAATACATGGATCATATTCCACGGGTACGAGAATGGCTATCATACTTTAGGTCGACAAACAATTATGCAGCCTTTAGTCTGGACCAAAGATGGCTGGTTTAAATCCATGGTCGGGCAAACAACTGATCAAAAATTTGAAAAACCATCAGGAGAGACAGTTCCTCATGGCCATAAACTTTCTGATGATTTTTCAGAGAATAAGATGGGTTTGCAATGGCAGTTTTTTAATGAATACGAACCAGAAAGATTCAAATTTGAAAATGAAGCTCTCATCTTATCAGCTAAAGGAAACTCGTTATCAAATTGTTATCCAATGCTTTGTGTGCCAACAAATTATTCCTATGAATTACAAACAGAAATTACTATAGAGGGAGGTACTACAGCTGGCCTTACCTTATATTATAACGACAGAGCAAATTGCGGCATAGCTATTAATAATGATAATATATATGTTATTCGCCATGGAAAACCTTTGCTGATGGGAAAAAATACTATAGGAAACCATATATTTTTAAAGCTTATTAACAAAAATCATATTATTTACAATTATTATAGTGCTGACGGTAAAACTTGGATTAAAGCAGATAAGATAATAGAAGTATCCGGTTACCATCATAACTCCTTCCATGGATTTTTAAGTCTCCGTGCAGGAATATTTGCTTATGGCAAAGGATCTGCTAAATTTGAGTACTTTACTTACAAAGGACTAAATCCTTAAATTGCATTAAAGTTGTATAATGAGAATATGTATGATGTTATAGTAATAGGAGCAGGTCCTTCGGGACTTATAGCTGCTGGAAGGGCAGCAGAGTTAGGAGGGAAGGTGCTCATTGTTGAGAAAATGAAAAATGCTGGGAGGAAGCTTCTTTTGACAGGTAATACAAGATGCAATATTACTAATAATTCCAGCGAATCGGTATACTACAAAAATATTCATCCGGCCGGAAAGTTTTTGAAACATGCATTTCAAAGTTACTTTTCAAAAGATATTGTTCAACTACTTGAAAAACAAGGAGTGCATACTAAAATTGAACAAAACAACAGGGTATTTCCTGTAAGCAATAAGTCAAAAGATGTATTACAGGCGTTACTTAAATGGTTAAAAGCCATGAATGTACAAATTCTTTATAAAAGCCCTGTAAAATCGCTAATTATTGCGGAGGGGAGGATAGAAGGTGTTGAAATTGAACGTGAAACCAAATCAACTCTTTCTTACAGTAAGGCAGTAATAATATGTACAGGTGGCATGTCATATCCGGCTACAGGCTCTACAGGTGATGGATACAGGTTAGCCAGTCAGGCAGGACATTTTGTAGAAAAGCCATTTCCAGCTCTTGTTCCATTGAGTACTGAAAGCCATTTACCGTCAAAACTACAGGGCATTGCACTTCCTAATGTTAAGGTTGCATTGTGGATAAACGGCAGGAAAAGCAATGAAATTCAGGGTGAAGTACTTTTTACTCACTATGGATTGTCAGGTCCGGCAATACTTAATATTAGCAGATGGGTCACTTCAGAACCTGGGAAAAATACGGTTGAGCTTGTAATTGATTTGATTCCGGAAAAGGATGAGCAAAGTCTTGATCAGGAAATAGTCGAAAACCTGAATAAATATGGAAACAGACAATTGGAAAATGTGCTAAAAGCATGGTTGCCAGTACGATTTAATGAGGTGATATTGCATCATTTAAGTATTGATGGTAAAAAGCCGGCAAACCAGGTTAAATCGAATGAACGTAAAATGATTGTAAGGCTATTAAAAGAATTGCGGTTTAAAATAAATGGTCACAGAGGATATAATGAAGCGGTAATTACTGCCGGAGGTGTAAGAACAACTGAGATTGACAGCAAAACCATGGAATCAAAACTTGTTAAGAACTTATATTTTGCAGGTGAGGTAATGAACCTGGATGCATATACGGGAGGATTTAATCTTCAAATAGCATATTCAACAGCATGGTTGGCAGCAGAAAGTTGCATGAAGGTACAATGATACAACCAGTCGTATTTTGAAGTTATTTTGTTTATCCAGCAATAATCATTATTAAAAATCAAAAAGCATATCAAAATATGCAACTAAAATTATTTTCTATTGTCAATAACTTTGAAAGCTAATAAGCAGTGAATGAAATTACCAAAATTTTATCGATTGCTGCTTTTTTTGTGAATGGTTTTAATTTTGAAATCGGGAAACTTGAGATTAAGCAATTTTAATGCAAGGTCGTCAAATTATGAAAATAAAACCCTGCCAGTTCTTTCAGACTTTTGCAGGTTATTATCAGGATTAGATCTTTCAGAGTCAAAAGACCTGAAAGAGTTTGGTGAAATATCGTTAACTAAGCGGCATTGTATTATGAAATATATTTACTTTGTTCTTCGTATTAAACATATGAACCGATAATTGATCAATCGAGATATTCGACCTTCAAACTATTGAAAACATGCATTATGAATAAAAAAGTAAATTTGATATTCCTTTTTATTGCAATCATATGTAACTATATTATTAGCCAGCAAGATACAAGTAAAATTAAACCAGATAAATTTTTTGAATTGGGGTTTGCTTCGGATTATATTAATTTATACAATCCACGACACTCAGTTGTTCTTTATAAAGGATTAGCCTATTCGTTGGATTATTCATTGCAGTTTGAAAAACAAACTAAACGTGAAAGTATTTATTTTAATTATGGAAAAGGTAATTTAACTTCTGAAAATGAATTAAATAACACAAGGGTTTTTAATGTTGAGGTTGGCTATTCCCTTGAAAGAAGAGTAAAAAAAATATCTGAAACAATTAACTGGTATTTAGGAGGAGATATTTCTGCCTTCTTAAATATGAGAACCAATATTAGTTTAGGAAATAACCAGGTATTTTATGATTTTGTACAGAATTTGGGAATTTCATCATCCATTAGAAAAGAATTGTTATGGAAAGAGCGCACATATTATTTGGATTACAGGCTTAAGCTTCCATTCATTTCAATTATTTCCCGACCACCCATAACTTTCTTTGTTAAGGATAGCGAAAGGGAAGATATTATGATTACTTCAGATCAAATAACAAAAATTATGTTTACCAATGGGAATGTTACTTTTGCAGGGAAATATTGTATAGTTAAATCTAATATTACCATATGGCGCCCATTTAGGAGGAATATGAACAGGGTTGGTCTATCTTACGTTTGGGATCTATATACCTATCGGGATTATTATCATCAAAAACAGGTTATGGCCACCCACTCGATAAAATTTACTTTACTTACAAACATTTAAAAGAAAATAAAGCCATGATGAAAGGAATATATGTAATCATTATATGCTCTTTATTAGTTGGTTGTGAAAAAGTATTTGTGGATGATATACCTGAAGACATACCTCAGGAAAACTTCGACTATTTTTGGAATTTTGCTAATGAAAACTATACTTTTTTTGAGTATAAACATATCAATTGGGACAGCATAAAAACTGCATATCAACAAAAAGTTAGTCAGGATATTACTGATGATAGTCTATTTAACATTTTAGCTAAAATGACATCTGCATTGAAAGATGGTCATTCCTTTTTAATATCTGATGTTAGAAAGTACCAATACTATTTTTTTCTTGACCGGCCTGAGAATTTTGATTCATATGTATTACGTAAAAGGTATCTGGAACCAAATAACTATGAAATAGTTTATCCTTTTGAAATAATGGAATTAGATGATATAGGGTATATATATTATGGAAGTTTTGAGAACGAATTTACTGATAAACAGTTGGATTATATTTTTAACAAATTTTCTGATAAAAAAGGCATAATTATAGACATCCGCAATAATACAGGAGGGAGTGCTGATTATATAAATTTATTAGCCGGACGATTTACTGATGAAAAAGTACTTGCAGGATATAATCAGTTTAAAAATGGTCCCGGGGAAAATGATTATACAGCCAAAATATCTTTTTATGTTCATCCAAGCGGAAATATTCGTTTTACCGGAGATGTTATAGTTTTAATAAACCGTTTGGTATTTAGTTCTGCTAATTTAGCTTGTGTATGTTTTGCGGCGTTGCCAAATATTACATTAATAGGGGACAAAACAGGTGGGGGAGGTGGCATACCCAGGTATACCGAACTGCCAAATGGCTGGATATTTACATGCTCATCAAGTATTCAAACCCTGCCTGATGGAACAATTACAGAGGATGGTATAGTTCCGGATATTTATGAATCCATAAATAGTGCAGGAGAAGGCAGAGATGGAATTTTAGAAAGAGCAATAGATGAATTACGTAATTAAATGAGGGTTTCTAATTTTTGTATTTGAAAAACTAGCTAACCTCCGGCTCATTCTCATCCGGTTCACGGCCAACAATGGATTCGTATATCCGTGTAGGTACAGGAGGACATCCTTTGATAAATATGCCCTTGTCTTTCATAAAACGGGTACAGTTGCCAACAAATACAGTGCCCTCAGGAGCGTCTTCTACTCCTTTTCCAATTGCTATATGAAACAAGCCATCGGGTAAGATATACGGCGTCATGTCGTCTTTAAAACGTCGCAAAAATAGCATGAGGGTTGACAAGCAGGAGCTGCATGATTCTTTATCGTGCACTTTAATACCTTCAAAATCTACTGATATATCTTTAGGTGGTACCCGGTACGGATGGATATAATCCACAAAATCTGTTGGTATTACTGAATAATCTTCTGGTAGCAATGAATACCCTTGTCGTTCACTGATTAAACGTAAATGAGGGATATCATCTGGTTTTAGTCCCATCAGGATGCAACCAAATACATCAGCGCCCATCGGATTCCAGGATGCCACAGCAAAATCAGACTTTACCGGATCTCCTCCTGAAGGGCCAAGGCCTTCCATGCCTATATAACCATCAATTAACGTAAGGTCAGGGACAAGAATAGAGGCCATATCTGAGATGGCTGAATCAAGCGTTTTCTCAGGATATGTTTTATCCAGGTATTCCAGTTGATGATATTTTACTTTCTCATGTCTGTACAAACAGCCTTTCATGTTTTTAATACCCAGGGTAACACCGGTATGCATATGTGTTTTTGATACAGGCATGGATAGGAGGATATCATATTCGTATATTACCGGACAAATTTTTGTGGATTCAAGGATACGGCCATCGTAAATCTTCTTTTCGATGGGCTTTACAGCATCAAAATCAATTAGTTCAATGCCATATTTTTTAGTTACTTCGGTAATGCCAGCCCTTTCAAAGGCTTCCATGGTATCAATGCCTACAAGAGGACTCTCTCCAACAGCAATTTTTGAAGCTCCGGCAGCTGTTAGTTCTTCAATGGCTCCAGCTACTGCTTGTGGATGGGTATTATACCCCCTTTCAGGCCGGGCAGACCTGCCAATATTGGGTTTGATTAATATGCTTTTTCCTTTTATGCTGCTGAGATCAAGTTGATTTAGTGCTTTTCTTGCATTCTCAAAAGGCCCTTGTTTCCCCGCGATGCTAACTAAGGCATTTTTTTTCATGGGCGCAATTTACCAAAAATTGAAAAGTCAAAGCGCAGAATTGAATAATATTTTATTGTATCTCGCAAAAAAAAGTATTAACTGAAATGCTTAAGGAAGCAAAAAATGCCATATCTTTGATAGAAACCAAGATTTAATAATATATCAATTATTCAATAACTAAATATTAAAACTATGACAAATTTAATTGAACGTGCTAAAAACATGATAATTACCCCAAAAACTGAGTGGGAGAAGGTAAATACAGAAGATACACAAGCCGGGGATCTTTTTATGAAATATATGGTACCTCTTGCCCTTATAGGAGCAGTTGCTGCTTTTATAGGTTACGGGTTAGTGGGATATCGCATTCCATTTATTGGTCGTGTTGCATCCATGAAAACAGGTGTGATACGGGCTGTTATTTCTCTTATAAGTTCATTGGGTGGAGTGTATGTTACAGCTATTATAATTAATGCTCTTGCCCCAAGTTTTGGTGGCACAAAAAATATGACCAAGGCTTTGCAGCTTGTAGCTTATTCGTATACAGCAGCTTTTGTTGCGGCCGTTTTTAATATACTTCCATCTCTTAGTGTGCTTGCAATGTTAGCTGGTTTATACAGTTTATACGTACTTTATCTTGGTTTTGCTCCATTAATGAAACCTGCTGCCGATAAAGTAACTGTATATTTCGTAATAAGCATTGTAGTATTGATTGTTGTTTATGCTGCAATTGGTGCTATTTTAGGAGCAATATTACTTAGTACATTAATATAATCCATAATAGTATTCTTTAAATGCTTCTTATGGTTAGACCATTTTAACCATAAGAAGCATTTTTTTATTTTGAAATTTCAAGTTAAGTTTTATACAATTCAACTTCCAAATTGATAAGAACACCAAATTATATTAAAGATCACAAAGGAGATTCTATATTTTCGTTATACTAAAAAACTATCATTATGAAAAAGATATTATATCTACTAACCATCTTTGTATTCATTTCTTGTGATGCCAAATATGCTGAAGTATTTGTTGAGAAAGGAATAAAGACCAATGCGAACATTACAAAACTGATCAACAGAAGGCAAAAGAAATCAACAACAGGTTCGAGGATGAATTTGTATGCTATTGAAGTAAACTATTTTGTAAAATCAAATGAAGAAAAAACAGGTGAAAAACCAAAAACTGATTATGGATTTGAGTCATTGAATAAGCTTGCTGAAAATTTTGAAATAGGAGAATTTACAAGATCAGAAATCTCGGTATCCAGTCAACAATTTTTTCAATTACAGGAAGGTCAGCAAGTAGAAATATACTATTTATCGGATGAGCCGGCTAAAGCAATACTGGCTGAAGATGTTGATAAATTTAGAGAAGCGGAGAAATAAGCCTTAATTGATTAAATATTAATAGGATAGTGACTTACGACGAACTAAGGTTTCAATAGTAAGTTATATAATTCGCAAGTGAATTTTGACCGGTTTTATGAATAAAAATAATATCAGGTTGCTTGACTTTTTTTTCATAAATTAGTTGTTCATTTTATTCACATTTCAAAACATCTTCATCATGGATCGAAAACATTTTATAAAAAAAGTATGTACTGCCGGAGTATGTGGCTGTGCTGCGATGACCACCTTAACTTCTTTTACTGCAGGAGCCAAAACATCGGAAACATCTAAAGATGAACCTGACTGGAAAATTGGATTTGTACAAAAGCGAATGGCAAAATTGATGGGAATTTTAGACCAAAAGCTGGATAAGGAGACAACGGAGGAAGTTCTTGAAATGCTGGGAAGAGAATGTGCAAATGAGAGTATAGATAAGCATTTTACCAAGTATAAAGGTAATATTCAGGGTTTCTTTGATGCTATAAAAGAATGGGGTGATGAAGCATCTTATGATGAAGAAAATGGAATAATAAGAATTAAAGGGAAAAAGATGGATTCATGCTTTTGTCCTTTTGTGGATAAAAATTTAATGTCAACTGATTTCTGCAATTGTTCATTAGGCTGGCAAAAACAACTCTACGAAACCCTTCTTGACAAAAAAGTAGATGTTACAATAGACTCATCTGTTTTAAGGGGAGGAGATAGTTGTTGTTTTTCAATAAAAATATTATAATGTAAATACCAGTTTATTAGGCTGATAAAATTATCTATAATGAGAAAGAGAAGGTTGTATATTAAGTGTATTTTTTACACTTATTTCATTATCGCTATGCTTTATTCCTGTAAGTCAAAACCTGAGATAGAGAAGGAGTCCTGGATAAATAAATTAGTCAATGAATGGCCTAACCCTGGCATTAACTAACACTTTGTTTTTAAGTGAAACTATATTTTAATAGCAAAAGTATGATATTATACATTTAGTATTTCTCCCTCGGTTTTGGCAATAACCACGGCGCCACAACTATCACTCCATACATTGGTTGCTGTCCTGAACATATCAAGAATCCGGTCTACAGGCAATATGAGGGCTATCATTTCAAGAGGTAATCCGAGTGTGGTGAGAATAATACTTATAAGAATAAGACTTCCCATTGGTATACCCGCAGCACCAATAGAAGCAAGAAGTGTAGTAATTACCAGTATAAATTGTTGCTGAAAGTTTAAATGAACCCCTTTGGCCTGTGCTATAAACATGATCACAGCGCAGATGTATATGGCTGTTCCGTCCATATTTACTGTGGCTCCAATGGGAATAGTAAAGTTTGAAATTTTCTTGGATACTCCGGAGTTGTTTTCAACATTTTCGAGCGTAAAAGGCAGTGTAGCTGAGGATGATGCTGTGCTAAACGCTGTGAGCAAGGCTGTGGACATATTGCTAAAATGCTTAAATGGTCTGGCTTTACCAAAAAACTTTGTAATTAAAGGTAAACTTATAAATGAATGTATAAATAGTGCCAGAAGCACTGTAAGGGTAAATATCCCCAGGTTGATCATAAGATTGGAAAGCTTGTCCTGATCAGCAATAACCTTGGCCACCAGGCCAAATATACCAAAAGGTGCCAGTTTTATAACAAATAGTGTGATTTTCATAAACAGTTCAAAACCGGCATTAAAAAAGTTTTTCAGAAGTTCGCAATAGTGTGAATCTATTCTCGTTATAAAAATTCCTACTATAATACTGAAGAAGATTACCGGTAATAGTTGATTTTGAGCCATTGCCTCAATAATATTCTCGGGTACAATGCCTGTTAAAATATCGCCCAGGCTTTGTTGACCGGCTGCTATGTCAACAGAATCGAGAGGTGTGTAATTCACACCAATGCCTGGTTTAAAGATGTTTACCAATATTAGCCCTACCGTAATAGCCAATGCACTTGTTGCAACATAATAACTAAAAGTTTTTAAGCTCAATCGTCTAAGATCTTTTCCGGCACTTATATTTGAAATACCTGAAATAATTGAAAATAGTATCAATGGAATAACAAGCATCTTGAGTAATCGTAAAAAAATGGTACCCATCCAACTTATAGCTTTAATGGCGGGATTGTAATAACTCAGTTCTACAATGGTTTTAGAGTATAACTTGTATTGTTCGGCGGTCAGTATCTTTTTTAATGATAACTTTATTTCTGAGATACTTTTATATTGTTGGGTTGAAAGAGAATTTACTGATGAAATAACCTGATCATCATGTATCCCAAGATGAAGGGCTGAAGTGTCAATTTTATCAGTTCGATAGGAAGTACTAAACACTATTCCATATACAACAGATAATGTAAGCGCAATTAGTATTTGCCAATGAAGCGAAAATTTCCTCTTTGTATTCTTCATAGTTAATTCTGGTATCTCAAAAATAGCTGTAATAATATAAAATACATGAAAAATATAGATATATAAAATGTCACGATTTTTAAGATATTGAATTACAAATAATTATCAATGTATGTCATTTTAGGCTACGATTAATCGGATAAAGATAAGGACAGGGGAAAAATATTCAATTCTCAGAAAGATAAATTTATAATCACTACTGTCCGATTAAATATTTTATAAAATTATGAAATGCCTTTATTTATATGCCGTCCCTACGGGACTTTAATGACCCCAGGTCA
>JAFGOZ010000519.1 GCA_016926235.1 Bacteroidales bacterium
CGTTCTTCGGTTGCCCTTCGGGGATGTTGCCTTCGGCAAGGGGGTCAATTAATCTGAATGAGGGGTCAATTTGTCCTGAATAAACAGTTAATAACTATATCGTTCCTCAAATACGAAATTAAGCCATGATTGTACCAGCAATGAATTCCAAAGAGTTAATGATGGAAATCGCAAAGGATTACCCAATTGTCGTTAACAAGGCTTTATACCTTTCAGATAGTCTTCGTAGAGAAGCCATTAAATCAAAAAATAAATATGTCCAAAGGTTTTTTGAGTATAAAACCAAACAGTTGAATGATTGGATTATTATGGTTGATTATCACGTTAAAGAGCCAACATTTGTTGTCGTAATTTATTATGTGGACAAATTTGGTTTAAATGGCATAATGGTAGGCGCAGACCATCATTCTTTAACACATTATACCCCGCACTTTCTTGAAAGGTATAATGAACGATTCTTGAAGCAAGAAACCATGCCTAAACTTGAATTATTGAAAAGATTCATCTCAAAGAATTCAGTGGGATTCATTAACTCCGTTCCAGATTCTGATGGTATGAAGGAAAGGCTTTTTGCAAGATTTAGAGAAGGGATAGCGTTAGGTGAATACGAAAATATTCTTGATGTTGGCAACCGAATCCAGCATCTGAAAACCTTTATTTCAAATGATATGATATTTGAAAGTCAGGAAGAAGACTTTGATTTAACTGGAATGGGTTATAAGGCTTACTGGGACGAGATGTTTAAATATACTCGCATCGGTGCTTTTGACTAATGATGTTCAAACCCTAACAAGCATTAATATCATTAATCACAATAAATTCAATCGGCATATTAAGAGATTCTGAAATGTACTCACCCCTATCCAATATATCGTCATCATCTGCTTCATAATACCAGTGAATGACGAACTTTTTATTGTGTAAAACAACCTGTGAAATTTTCTTTAAAACCGATGCCAATATTGTTGTGCTGTAACTGTTCAGATATTCAAATGCTACAATAACATCAGTTGTTTCAGCAGGGTTGAGAAGATAAGCATCAAGCCAATCATTTATTTGTTCTGGAACTCTGGTTTTATTTACTACCATGCCCCGTCCTTTAACCTTGATTATGCCATCAGGATTAAGGAACACTTCTGGAGTGTTATCGGTAGGTAAAATATGAACCTTTTCTATGCTCATTCTTGCAAATATAATCTCGATGCAGTTTGCTCTATGAAATTATTGTTTTTATTATGCTCACGAATTTGGTTTATTAATACCAAGATTTTCACAAACATACATTTCAGGTGACTCAGTAATTTGTGAAATGAATGCTACTAAACTCTTTTGAGAAATTATCGAACCTTTCTCTGGTTCGACTTTTCGTGTTGTTTCATAATCAACTTCATTGTCATTGGTAAACCATATTCAAATTGAAGAATCAGATTTCCAAGTTCGTATGTAATGCAAATCATCTATTGAATTATTAATTTCATTAGCATGTTTAATCCATGTTCCTGATAATCCAGTTTGTAAAGAGGTTAACTCAAAATGAGACAAAGCGATTCCCATGTCAATATCATGTAAACCTCTTAACTCATACCTTTTGCTTATCGGGTTTTTAAAGAAGTGAAATTCATTTTCAGTCTTATCAAAAAACACTCTCCAAGGTTGAGTATTCCCAGATGATGGTGCTAACCTGACCATCTCCAAAGGTTCGTAGTATTTCCTTACTTGTTCAAGACTAAGAGGTGTTTTCAATTTGTAATCGAAAAACAACTTGTCCCAACTATTTCTTTTTGAAGCATTAATTGCGAATCTTACAAATTTATCCAGATATGGTTGCTTATCCTCAGAATACCCGACTATTATTATACTTGGTATTTCAAAGCCGTCTTCAATGGATGTTTCATTAAAGTAACTATTATCAAAGTAACCTATCCAGCAGGTTGAAATGCCCATTTCCGTGGCTTTTAACACAACTTTTTCCAAAAGGTATCCATAATTAACTCTTGAATCGATTGAAGACTTTGACGTCCCCAAAACATAATTATTATGTCCCTGAATCATTCCATAGTTAAGTTTCAGTTCCTTATCAGAATCATTCTTTTCAATGATTTTAAAATTAACTGCCTCATCACCCAAGCCTTTACTATTTTCAACAATGAAACTTTCGAGGTTTTCTTTATCTACAGGTTTTAATGCAGTTTGAATAAATGTTCTACAGGAATACCGACTTTTAATAATCTTTATAATGTTCATGAACAATCTTTATTAAAATTTTAAATACCCTCTATTTTGCTAATTTTAAAGAGTTTGATTGTGAATAGTATCATCCAAATCATTACCAACAGTCCTGCTGGCATTGCAAATGCTATTGCCATTTTCTCAATAGCAGGAATAAACGTCACCATAATCACGTAGATAACCATAAGTGAATTCCCAATCAAACCAACATAACCTGTTGCACGGCTGAAAATCCTTCCTGATAACATAACTCCCGACATAAAAGCATTTGAAAGTGGTATCAGGGCAAAACCCATAAAAACACCGAGACTTCCATGTGAGCCTTTTACTAACATGGCTTCTCCTGCTGCTGCTATCAATAATCTTTGTTCTTCTGAATCGGTACCGAAATATTTATGGCTTAAATCAAGCATTGTTAATGCGGTATTGCTTGTGACAAAAATTGTTGTTCCGACAAGAAATAGAATCAATGCCAGAAGAGCAGAAGCATTATTTACATTTCGATGAGCAGCATAGAGTGAAAAAAATGAAGGAATAAAAATTATCTGAATCATTGTATTAAGCAAATCAAGATTGTACAAACCCAACAAGGGATTGTTTTTAAATTGATTGAACCTTTCAACTGCTGTTTGAGGAAGTGCCGAAACATCTCCACCCGTTACAGAACCAACAACCATGTCAAGGATGATTCCACACAGTACTATTATTGTGGTTATTGCTCCTACTTTATAAATGTTTCTCCACTGTTTGTCTGAGTTGTTCATATAGGTTGATTGAGGTGATTAAAATATTTTAAACCCTGCTATTAATAAAAATTGGATAAACCGTTAATTAACAATTTAATTAAAACAGTGCAAAAATGCGATATGCTCTTCTTATACC
>JAFGOZ010000520.1 GCA_016926235.1 Bacteroidales bacterium
CACTGAGGCAGTATCACGCATAATTCAAAACTTAGAAAATAACAAGCCAACCAATTACAAAACTGCATATTATAAAAAATTAGAAATTGTCTTTCAGCAGATTTCAGTACTATTCAAATTAAACAAGCCAGATAGTGTAAAAAAATATTTGAGTGACCGTGGAATTAACTACTCAGATTTGGAGGATGTCTTCCACATTGGTACTCCGGTTTTGTATGGGCGTTTATCGGATCATTTTATATTTGTAAAATCAATAGATGACAAACATGAACAGATACTCAATGACCTATATATAGAAAGACGCCCCAGCAATTATTACTATCTGTCTTATGACCTAAGCGTAGTTGTCCCGGTCTATGACAAGAATAAAGACTTTTTAGGCTTTCATGGCCGTAGGATTAATCCTGGCTCAAGAAGCAAGTATTTTAATACCGGTTTTCTGAGAGAATCTATTGACGAAACTTTATATGGAGAACATCTCCAGAATATTATAGATGCGATTAATAATAAAAAGCAGGTAATTCTTACCAAAGGTATCTTTGATCTTTTTGTCTGTTATCAAAGTGATCATAAACAAACACTATCAACATTAAATCAGGGGCTCTTCCCTATTCAGTTCAAGAGTCTTCTGTCAATGCCCGTTGAAGAAATTATTGTTGGTCATGAACAGCCATTGCAACGTGAAATCATTATTGCATTGATAAGCAGTAATTTGAAGAAAATAGACGTATTAATTCCTCAAACAGTTACTGATATTGATAATACAGTAGTAAACACCGGTGTAACAGTCTCAGACATTATTAAAAATGCTTTAAAGACCGCTAAGTACAATGAAGAATCAAAAATTAAAGCCATGGTACGGCAGAGAAATTATTCAGAAAGAACACTAACGGAATATGGGAAGACATTTTTAGTCGAAAGCGCTGAGTTAGAGAAGATGTTATTGTCTAATAAGGTCACTGTAAAAGGACTAAAATCGTATATCCAATCCAAGTGTCATGAAAATCGACAAACAGTGCCAAAAGGTGAAAGATATATTCGAATAGCCTCAACGTTTGCTACCGACGCTGTTCTGGATGATTTTGGTCCTGAAATCAGGTTGCTCCTCTATCTATTAATCAAGGCTTCTCCAAGAACCAGGATATTCAATTTTACCAATAAAATACTAGCCAATGACCTGAAGATTTGCGAAACGACACTTATCAAACATAGGAAATTACTAAAGGAAAAAGGCTATCTTTTAACAATAAAAGTTATTACAACGCATACTCGTAAAAAAGGTCGTATAGAACGAAAAGTTCACGATGATTACTATCCATCCACGATACCCTACTCACTAGGAGATTGATAAAATGGTTCAAAAAAAGAATATAGAAGTTATCATTTCAGATCAACCTAAATCACAATTGATTAACCGTGAATTTATTACACGTACCCAACGTCAGAAGCTGCATCGTGACATTGCCAATCTTATCAAAGATACAAATGCAAATTTTCATGGCCGGGCATGGAATAAAACAAACGGGCACGTCTACGAGATTTTTACAGTCGATGATAAGCGTATTCTAGTTGAAGATCCTGACGCAACAGTTATGCTTAAATCGTTATTTGACACTGATGGATTACTACGGGAAGTGTCTGTAAAATAATATATTTTGTGATGAGTCTAATTATGTATCATAAATTATTTAATTACATAGTGTTAATCTGGTTATCTCAATTTCAATTAAAATTGACATATTTATGCATGTTAAATAATAATAAGTATTTACAGTTATATCCAGGCATTTCACAAAATATATAATCTATAGGAGAATCGAATGATTATTAAATATCCCGATCGAATTTATCACGAATTCGGACTAAACTCGGCGCTGTATAAAAGAATTATTCAACGAGTAAAACAAAACAATCCCAAAGTTCTCATAGAAACAATCGACACAAGAAAAAAAGTGCCCTTTACAATCGAGGGAAAACTCCCAAACAACCGGCGGAATGTAGAATTTTGGGAAAAATGTAAATCGTCAATAATTCTTCGAGACAAGCAGCAGCGAAAAGAGCATGGCAATATGCGGTTTATCCACGATTTCGTTGCTATTGATAATATCCCAGGTGGTCGCGAATATATTATTAGCATGGAAAACGGCTGTCCGTATAATTGCCGATTCTGTTATTTGCAGGGAACGCTTGAAGAAACACCGGTGCCAACTATTTTTACTAATTTTCAAGATGCTGGCGTGCTATTAAGAGAAATTAAAATTGCATTACTTGCACGATATATTTTCACCCATGCAAATTTATCAAATCAATTTGCAAATCGTACGGATCAGGATACCATTCACAGATTAATCGGTCTGTTAAATGAATCGATTGACCAAGTGAAACCTAATCAATCAATTGAAGATATTTTTAAGAAATATAAGAAAAATATAATAGCCAATCTAAAATCAACCAGAATTGACAAATTAAAACCCTTTTCAGGTAAATTAAGTTCATTGAAATTCCCAACATCAGCAATGAAATACCTCTTTAATTGCGGTGAATTAAGTGACGGTCTTGCTAATGATTATCTAACCGATAATTCAGCATTTTTATTGAATTTATTCTCTGATCCTGGGATCGTCGACGCAGGTGGTTATTTAGTGATACGAACAAAATCTGACAATATTAGTAACTTAAAATCTGCTAAAAACACCAAGAATGTTGTCGTGAGTTTTTCTATAGGTCCACCGGCATATGTTGAAGGTTGTGCTACTCTCGATGAACGATTAGAAGCCGCAAGAGAATTGCTGGATTCCGAATATCATGTATCTTTAACTTTGGACCCTATCATTAAACACCAAAATACAGAAAAAGTATATAAAAAGATACTTGATGATATTAAATCTAAGCTA
>JAFGOZ010000521.1 GCA_016926235.1 Bacteroidales bacterium
AAGGTATTAATTGGCAGTTCAAACTAAAAATATATTGTTTTAAAAATTTACCATAAACAAAGTTATACCTGTCATTCATTATTATTTAGTAGCCATACACAAGTTTGCTATTGAATTGAAGGTAGCCATAATATAGTTTTTCATACTAAATATTAATTAAAACTGACCCACAAGAAATTGATAAATTGATTAGGGAAAATGAATAAAAAACAATAATCATTCTCGTGTGTGATAAAACTTAACCATGGGTGTTTCATTTTTAATTAATTAAATATTTTCATGAGTAGAGAAATACAAACGTTATTTAATGAATACTCCAATGCAATTTTTCCATTGCCAGATAGCATTGTTGATGAGTTTTTTTCTATAACAAATATTGTTACATATAAAAAACAAGAAAATATAATTGAACATCAGTCACTGAACAACTATGAATACATTGTAATGGAAGGGGTATGTCGGATTTACATTCTCGATTACGAAGGCAATGAAGCTACGCTTGCCTTTTATATTCAGGGTAATGTTTTGCCTCCGAATCAGATACGAACTGTAAATGGAAAATCCTTGTATACCCTTCAGGCACTAACTGATATTGTACTTGCAAGATTCAACAGCAGTGCTTTTGCTGATTTTATGAGAAAATATTCTGAAGTTGAGAAATGGGGTTTGTCTGTATTCAACAATGAATTGAAATCGAAGGTGAACAAAGAAATTGATTTGATAACGCTTCCGGCAAAAGAAAGACTCAATGAATTTAGAAAAAAATATTCAGGATTGGAAAACATCATACCTCATCCTTATATTGCTTCTTATCTGGGGATTTCGCCGGTTTCTTTAAGCAGGCTAAGAGGAAAAAAACAGTAGTGACAATTGCCGTTATACATTCATTTTAACAAATGTTAATGCGGGGATTATATAGGCGTGCCATATTTGCGGTGTAAAAAATAAATTATCTGCAAAAAATGATAACGATAAAAAAAATAGCAATTTTTACTTTTTCAATTTTAATAATGCAAACGGTGGTAGGTCAAAATTTCGATAAACTAAAAAAATACCTTGATAATAAAGTAACAGGTGTTGTTTCGCCTGGAGTACAATATATAGTTGCTGATGCATCAGGAATTTTATTCGAGTATAACGAAGGTGTTGCCAATATTCAAAAAAACACAGAAATTGTTAAACAAACTCAATTTAAAATGTATTCGTCAACAAAACTTCTTACCATGTTGTCGATAATGCGGTTGGTTGAGAAGGGCTTAGTTGATTTAGATGCTCCGGTGTCAAAATACCTTGACATTAAATTTCCAGATTCGGTTACTGTTCGAAAAACTCTTTCGCATACTGCCGGCTTTTCTAAATATCCATTTATTAAAGAAATCCACCTTGCAAATGAGCGTAAAGGATTTACCAATTCTGATTTCTTGAAAGAAAACCTTACTGCACATTCTGAACTTGCATATGCTCCTGGTTCAAAAAACGTGTATTCCAATGCTGGATATATGGTTTTGAGTGCCATTGTTGAGAAGGTGTCGGGAATGTCATATGAGAATTATGTAAAGGAAAACATTATTTCTAAAGTTCAACTTTCTGATAATGATTATATAGGATTCGAGTATTCAGACAAAACAGCTACAGGATATCAGCGAAGAAAAACCTTGATGCACTGGCTATACACAATAATGCTGGACACAGACAAGTTTTACGGTTCTAAAACATCAAAATGGCAAAGCTACAATAATCTGTATAATGAAGGGATTAGTTTTAGTGGTGGTTTTGCGAACGCCACGGCACTAGCTACTTTATTTACGGCAGTTATGAAAAATTCTATTTTATCAAAGGAAACATTAAACCAGACTTTTGAACCTCAATATTACAATAGCACTAAACAATCTAAGCAGGCATTGGGATGGTGGATTGGCAAAGTTAATGGACATATTAATTACCATCACGCTGGTGGTGGCGGTGGTTATTCTTGTGAAGTGTGCATCTATCCTGAAATAGGAATTGTGCGAATTATGATGATGAATAAAACCCAGACATTTGGCGATTTAAAAATGTTCCAAAAGATGGACGAACTTTGGTTAGATTAAATTCAAATAACTAATAGTAAAAGGAAGGATGAAAGACATGATTGATAAGAAGGAATATGTGATTTCCAAATGAAAATAAACAACGAACCGCCAACATATTAGAAATTAAGGCACAGTTGGGCCATAAAAAAAGGCAGTAAGTACGTGACTTGCTGCCCTATTTCGTGGGTAACCACCTGCTGCCTGAGCCCTTTCCCTTCCTGTATGTTTACCTGCATACGGCGGCTGTCAATGTTGTTCAGTTTCACGTTCACGCATCCCGAAACCCTGGCACCGGTTGAATAAATGAGCATGATAATGGTGCGGTGCTTGAAATTGGGAATGGCTTCAAGGACTTCTTCAACCTTTCCGCGCGAAAGTACCAATGGCAGTGTTTGGGCAACCTTGGGGGTAGGGAGGTACTCTTTTGCCCACAAGGAAAAGTAACCCGGTATCGTACATCGAAAGGGTTATGAAACTGAAAGGGTACTGTATGGGATGGATCGGGTATTTCCGTTATGCCAACATCAAAACCAGGCTGATTGGT
>JAFGOZ010000060.1 GCA_016926235.1 Bacteroidales bacterium
AAATTCAAAGATTTTACTCGTGAAGAAAAGGCGATGGCAAGATTATTTGAAGCTTTTGTAAGGAATTTTTATAAAATTGAAACGGACTTTTCTGTTTCAAGTGATTCTATTACATGGCAGTTTGAGTCAGATAATCCAGAGGATTTAGAAATGTTGCCTACAATGCTTACTGACATAACTTTGCAAAGCAAAAGTCAAAAAGTAATAATTGACACAAAATATTACAAGGAAGCATTCCAAACCAGATATGATAAGCAAAAAATAAATTCGAGTAATTTATATCAGCTCTTCTCATATTTAAAAAATCAAGAGACTGATTCTGAACTAACCCTAAATTGTGAAGGGATTTTACTTTATCCTTCAATCCAAAATGATTTTGTGCACTCATTTAAATATGAGAACCATAAAATAAGGATTATGTCAATAAACTTAAATCAAGATTGGCAAAACATACGGACTGATTTATTAAAAATTGTAGCATGAGAACCAATCCAACACACACCATCCTTTCGCTCTCAGGCACATTTGGCATTCCCGCAAGGCTTGCTCACAATCCAAAAATGCCAAAAGAGCCTTCAAGCCCTTCCCGCTCCAACACCGAGACAGAGCGGCGCAACAAGATGATTATTAACACTTTGATGAATAAAGGCCAGTTGGTAACACGGTATATAAAACATTTGGCGGAAAGTGCTAATTTTAAGGGCAGTACATTTAATAAACTTTGCAACGGTCTGATAGGAAATCGCTTTGAAATGCCAAACGTTTCATATACCCAACCGTTTAGGGCTAATACAAAAATCACCTGACACTTTGCAAATAATACTGATTAGATTATTAAATTACAATTGAAAGTGAAAATAAAAATTAGAACATGTAATTTGACGAATTGATTTTAATAATAATTCTTTACTCTCATCGTTATAAGATTAAAACTCTTTAAAATTCAATGATATGAAAACAAAAAAAGTGATTATTTACGGATTAACACTTGGATTAGCATTAATTATTTGGACAGTTATAAATCATTCAATTAGAGTAAACTCACCTCTTGCGATTGTTATGACTTTAATTTTCTTTAGTATATATGGATTGACAATTACAGCGTTTCTGAGATTTGAAAAAATAAATGGATTTAGAAAACAATTATCGCATCTTTTGATAATTGGCGCAATTGGAATTGGAGTTCTAGGCTCAGGATACTTGATTAACGCTAAATTGATAAATAAATCCTATGTTGCTAATGAGATTGAAAAATCTTATTCGAATTGGGATAGACTTGGGTATACAAATTATGAAATTGCAAACCAGGTGGAATTGACTGATACATTTACGAATCCTGTACTTTGGAGTTTTGAGATTGTTAAATTCAATACAATAATCTTCCTGATTTCGCTTTTTATGATACTTAGTTTTAAGTTTATTAGACAGTCATTGAATGATAATACAAGCCTTGATTATATGACAAGTTGATTAAGGATAGTTGCTTGAATATAAAAGTACTAGCCCTAACAGCAAATATAGCAAAGCCTGGGTGATCGTTTCGCATTCGGCATTCCGTTCACCATTTAGGTTTTGTAGCGGTGGATAGAAACGCGCTCCGCAAAACCAGGCCTTGCCATATTTGCAAACCGTTTAGCTGCAAGTGTAAAAAAGCAAAATGCAAAACGGATTTTTCCTAGCTCTAAGAAAGGTTAATACCAGTCTGAATGAATTTATTTTGTTTTCCCCTCCCGCAAAGACTATTTGAAACCCTGCCCACAAAACAGCACATCCCGCAAAAACCCACAAATGCCAAACGCTTAAACCGACTTTTTGCGGGAAGAGCTGTTTTTTATCTGCACACCCGTGTTTTTTTGATATTTTGTGAATTATATTTCAAGTATTTCAGATAAGAAATGAACAGTAAGGAAATAGAAAAAATTATAAAGTTTTAGCTGCCAGACTAAATCCTTATCTTTGTTAAAAGCAAATTTTCCATGAGCAAGGATAAAATACTAGTAATTGATGATGAAGCACAGCTTAGAAGGGCCTTATCAAGGATCATTGAACTTGAAGGGTATGAGGTGTTTCAGGCGGAGAATGCTTCCAAGGGCTTACAAATTTTGGAGAACGAAAAAGATATCCTGCTCACAATTTGTGATGTTAAACTTCCTGATATGAATGGTCTGGAAGTACTCAATGCAATAAAAGCGAAGTATTTTCAGTGTGAAGTAATTATAATTACTGCTTACGGTACTATCCACGATGGCGTGTATGCCATGAAACAGGGTGCTTTTGATTATATAACCAAAGGCGATGGGGACGAACAGATATTGGTTACCGTTGAAAAGGCAGTTGAGAAAGCCAGGATGCAAAAACGTATACTTGAACTCGAAAATAAACTGGGCGCCCGGTATAGTTTTGACAGGATTTTAGGTAGTTCAGGCGTTATTAAGGAGACCATAAGAATGGCAAAAAAAGTGGCGCCTACTGACTCCACCGTTCTGCTGGAAGGAGAGACAGGGACTGGTAAAGAACTATTTGCACAATCAATCCATAATGCAAGCCCAAGAAAAAACAAACCTTTCATTGCCGTGAATTGCAGCGCTTTCCCAAGAGAACTGCTTGAATCAGAAATATTCGGGCATAAAAAGGGATCCTTCACCGGGGCTATAGGTGATAAGAAAGGATTATTTGAAGAAGCCAGCGATGGCACCCTGTTTCTGGATGAGATTGGTGAGATGCACCCGGATTTGCAGGTAAAATTATTACGTGTATTGGAGGAACAGACTTTTACCCGGATAGGGGATACAAGGAACATTAACGTTAATGTACGTATAATTGCTGCAACCAACCGTAATTTACTGAAGGATTCGCAGGACAATAATTTCAGGAATGATCTTTATTACAGGCTTTCTGTATTTAAAATTAATGTACCTGCATTGCGGGAAAGGAAAGAGGATATTCAATTATTGGCAAACCACTTTATTGAGATATACAGCCTTAAAACCAAGAAACAAATAACATCGGTCTCCGATGAGTTTTCAAAAAGGATATTATCGTATAACTGGCCCGGAAATACTCGTGAACTAAAGAATATTATTGAAAGGGCTGTTATCCTTTCAGAATCTGATCATTTAACAGGTGACCTGTTGCCGTATGAGATTAGCTCCCAGGTAGGTGATAGTAACCAAACTGAATACGGAACATTGTATGAAATAGAAAAGGCACACATCATTAAGATGCTGGCTTATACACAGGGCAATAAAACCAAAGCTGCTGAAAAGCTTGGTATAGGCATACCCACGTTGTATAGAAAATTAGAGCAATACGGGCTTAAATGAAATATTTGATGTGCAGAAAATAAGTTCCATATCGAAATAGAATACTACCCTTTCATTTTGTTATGATTTAAAATTCTTTTTTACCTGGCTGAAAAATCTATACTATCCTTAACTGATTGTATACGCTTGTCTTAGCTTTATTTTTTTTAACTCCCTGATCCTTTGGTACAACATTTGGTTATCCTCATCCGGAAGTTTTAATTAACGAAATTTATACCGGGTAAAGGCAAAGTAGTCATATTTACGTAATTTGTAGTTAATTAAAAAACACATCTTATTATGCATATAAGTTTAAAAAACAAGCTATTTATAGGTTTTGGCTTCTTATTTTTCATGATCGTCCTTCTTTGGGTCATTGGTGGTATTTTTATTCATGATCTCTCAAACCGGTCTGCTGCCATGTTAAAGGAGAACTACCAGACGGTTGAATCCACAAAGTATTTAATAGAGTCCCTGGATGAAATTAAAAACAAGCAGACCAGGTTTTTCTTTAGTGAAAAACATACGTGGAATGATTCTCTTTATAACCTGAACAAGAAATCTTTTGAAGAACACCTTATAGCAGTGCAGAACAACATTACCGAAATGGGAGAAGGGGAAATAATTTCAGGGCTTAAAGAAAGCTATTCTCTCTATATCAGAACATATGAACAATTCATTATGGAAGAGCATGTTGAAACGTCCAATTATTTTAATTTGCTGATCCCGGAATATACCCAAACCCGTAACATCATAATCAGTTTGTGGGACATGAATATGGATGCCATAAGTTATAAAAATACACTGCTAAAAAGCACTGCATACAGGGCTTTTGTGTTAATGTCCATAATTGGCACAATCTGTTTTGGCATTTCAGCCTTATTCTTTTTCAAATATCCCAAAAATATATCAAGGCCTATCATTGAACTGATAAAGGGGATAAGGGAGATCGCAGACCGGAATTACAGCCAGCGTTTGGATTTTCAGTCAAATGATGAGCTGGGGGAACTTGCCACGGCTTTCAATGCGATGGCAGCAAAGCTTGATGAATACGAACACAGTAACCTGTCACAGCTTTTGTTTGAAAAAAAGCGTATTGATACCATCATTAATGTTATGAAGGATGCAATAATCGGGCTTGATGACAAAAATGAGATTATCTTCTCAAACACCTATGCCTGTCGTATATTTAACCTGGATGAGGATTTAGTAACAGGTAAAAAAGCAGATGATATTGCCCGGCAGAATCCGGTATTTAAAAGTATACTGGGGGATATTCTTTATAACCAAGAGGAAGACATTAAGGAGTTTAAACCTCTGAGGTTAATGATAGATGATAAAGTAAGATATTTCACAAGGGAGATATTGGATGTGAGCATTACGGATATTGGAGGGCATAAGTTAACAAAAGTAGGGATAGTGGTTATATTAAAAAATATTACACGCTTTCTTGAACAGGATGAAGCAAAAACAAATTTTATCGCTACCATATCCCATGAGCTTAAAACACCCATTTCATCACTCCGTTTAAACCTGAAACTTCTGGAGGATTACAGGGTTGGAGATTTAAATACCGAACAAAAAGATATAGTGGATGCCCTCAAGCTGGAGACCAATAAAATGCTCACTATTACATCTGAATTGCTGGATCTGGCCCAGGTTGAAACCGGGAATATCCAGATGAACCTTCAGCCTGTTAAAGTTGAGAAACTACTGGATTATATAAAAGAAACTTCGTTTGAACACGCTAAAGCTAAATCCATAGACATAAAATATTCCTTAGGATCAGACCTTCCTGTTGTTTATGCTGATTCTGAAAAAACTGCCTGGGTGCTTATCAACCTTATTAATAATGCCATTCAATATTCTGAGCCGGGAAGCTCTGTTTTAATAAATGTATCGAGCGAAAGAAATAATGTAGTATTTATGATACAGGATTATGGTAAGGGCATTGAGAAAAAATATCTTGAACTGGTATTTCAAAAATTCTTCAGGGTACCTGGTTCCGGGGAAAAAGGCACAGGTCTTGGACTGGCTATTTCAAAAGAGTTTATAACGAAACAGAACGGACGTATATGGGCTGAAAGCAATCCCGGTGAGGGAAGTTGTTTTTATTTCAGCCTGCCGGTATTTAAAACATAATACACAAAATAATGAAGAAGATTAAAACAAAACTTATGTTTGGGATACTACTGGTATTCATCATTTCGTATCTCATATTCATGCTAAATATTTCATCAAACCATCTGGTTATTTCAAAATCCGAATCCATGTTAAAAGATAACTATCCATCAGTGAAGTATTCTTTCAGTATGCTGAATGACCTTGATGAAATCAATAATCTTTTGGTCGAAATAAATATAGGTGTAAGCAGAGAGGCAAAGATTGACTCATTACTTAAAGATTTTAAAACGAAACTGACTTTACAGAATTCAAATATAACCGAGACAGGTGAAGAACAATTAACCAAAGTCATGAATGTTAACTTTTTGGATTTCGAAAAAAGTATATATGACGAACTTTATATTTCCAACTATCCAACCTACAGGGAAAAATATCTAAACCTCAGGCAGTACATATTGAATATTTTTTATTTGAATACAAAACTACTGGAAGAGAAAAATATTGAAATTAAAAAAGAAGCTGTAAAAATAGTTAATATTCAAAAAAATGTAGGAATAGTGGGACTTACAATACTTTGCATCCTGTTGGTTGTTCTTCCAATGTTTGTAATTAATCCAATTGATAAACTTACAAAACGCATGATGGATTTCTATAAAACAAATTTTAAGAAAGAAATCTTTATAGAGTCAAACCATGAATTGGAGAAGCTTGAAGAATTATTTGAAAAGGTTGTTATGGAGGTAAATAAAAATAAGGAAGATAAGTAACTGAAAGATATGCGATGAACAGGATCATTGACTTACGGATAGTATTAAAAGTAACCAGCCGCAACCTTTTTATCATTGCTATTGCTTTGCTTTTATGCACAGGTATTGCAACAATTTACTCTGAGAACGTGCTCCCCTTTGTTTTTTCCTCAGTAATATCCACAATAATCGGGGTGTTGTTTTATTTACTGGCAAGAAAAGATAAAAAAGAAGTTATACTTACCAAAAAGGATGCATATTTTACAGTAACATTATCGTGGTTGTTTATTGGCCTTATTGGGTGCCTTCCCTATTTGTTCTCAAAAGCCATACCGAATTTTACCGATGCTTTTTTTGAGTCCGTATCCGGATTTACTACAACGGGATCATCCATTCTCACCGATATTGAAGCCTTACCCAAATCCATCCTCTTCTGGCGCAGCCTTACACATTGGATTGGTGGAATTGGGATAATAGTACTTGTAATAATCGTAATGCCGACCCTTCAGATCGGGGGATATAACCTGTTTACCCTTGAATCATCACTTCAGGAAAAGATACAGCCCAAGATCAAATCTGTAGGGTATCGCTTGATGTTCATCTATGTTTTATTGACCTTAGCGGAAGTGCTATTATTACTGGCCGGGAAAATGAACCTGTATGAAAGTGTTTGCCATGCTTTTGGAACAATTGCAACTGGCGGATTTTCTCCAAAAAACACGAGTATAGCAGGTTACTCGCCATATATACAGTATGTGGTAATGATTTTTATGTTGCTTGCAGGTACTAACTTTGTTATCCACTATTATATACTGAAAAGGAGTTTTAAAAAAGTCAGGAATAACGAGGAACTTAAATTATACCTCTTTTTTATATTATTTATAGGTTTAGTTATAACCCTGGCCTTGTTCTTTAAAATGAAAAAACCGTTCGAAGAGTCTTTTCGTGAATCGTATTTCCAGGTTATTTCTATTATAACGTGCACAGGTTATGCTACCGCAGATTACATGGTATGGCCTAAATTTGCATGGATTATCATATTCTTTTCGATGTTCCTCGGGGGCAGCACGGGTTCAACAGCAGGTGGTATTAAAATGGCAAGACACCTGGTTTTATTTAAAAATGTAAGAAGGGTGTTCCGGCAATTAATCTCTCCTAATGCAATATTCACAATCAGATTGAATAAAAAACCCATTAATGAAGAAGCCAATTCTTCCATTTTAACATTTATTGCTATTTACCTGTTGGTTTTTGTTGTAGGTAGTGTTTCCCTGATAATACTTGGTGTTAACAGCCAAACAGCCTCCAGCGCAGTAGCAACCTGCATGGCAGGCATAGGGCCGGGATTGGGAGAAATTGGTCCGGTAGGCAACTTTGCAAACATACCTGAGGCAGGAAAAGGAATTCTTACAATGGCAATGCTCCTGGGAAGGTTGGAAATCTACACCATTGTGATGCTATTTACCCCTTATTTCTGGAAAAAATAGATATAGTTTAAATTCTCCTATTTGAACAGAATGGGATATAGAAAGGAATCTGCTTTATCATTTTTTAAGCAACTTGAAATGATTCTTTTGGCCCAGTCCCATATTTACTGAAAAGAAGTTCATTAAATATTTATCACTAAATGCTTTTATGGCATAGACAAATAGTATTCCCGATAAAATATCAATACTATAATGACCGTGTGACATGAACAAAGTAATAATAATAGCAGATAAGCATATGAAAAGGATTACCCTGTAAGTGTTATTCCTGGTCAATAAAAAATACATAAATGCAATACCTGTATGCCCTGAGGGATATACACCCAGTTCATATTTTGAGAAACCGTTAAATAAGCCCCCTGTGCCTTCAAACATTGGTGGATTTCCAAGAGGGGTGAGTATTATGAAGAGTCCGCGTATGATATAAAATATCCCACACAATGTAAGCATGTATGGAACCCTTTCGTATTCGGATTTATGAATAATATAAATGGTGAATATTATAACGGAAAGGAGATTAAACAGATCATATAAATAGCTTATATCCCAAAAGGGTATATTGTCCAGCACCATATCTGACAGGACAGGGAGTGTTTTCCCTCCCTGGGTATGTACATTCAGGTACGATTGTGAAAGAAAATTTGCCTGGATACCCGCTATAAGCATTACAATACCAACATACAGCCTGGGATTTTTTAATAATAAAATAAAATTCTTAAAAAAATCAGATATGGTTACTGCAGGTATTGCTTCTGCCTTATCCATATATACAAGTTTAATTTTCAGGTTTCTCATATTAGTTGAGATAATTTATTACAAGTAAAGTAGGAGGATTGTTATCTTCGCTTTCATTCGTTATGTACAATTCGCCGGAAGGATTGAAAGTTATGCCTTCCGCTTTAGGGTATATATCCTGGTTTAAAACGTAAACATCCTTTATTGCCCCGACTTTTGTAAAAACATAAAGAACATATTCAACTGCTGCCAGGATATATATGTCGCCGGTCATAGGGTGTATGGCAATATCAGATGAACGAAGCCGGACTTTTCTTTCTTTCACATCGCCATCTTTTTGTACTTTTGGTGGCAATGTAATATTCTTTCTACGCATGAATGATTCTATCTCTGCAAAAGATACTTCAAATGCAGGTTCATCATTCAATTCTCTTGATGCCAGCTCAAAAGCATAAATTTCACGTTTTCCCCTTGATTCTTTATTTTCTTTATTACCAGTAGGGGACTTTGATACGATCAATAACCTATGACCTCCTTTATCAAAACAAATTCCTTCACAATTTGTAGATGGAACATTTAATGTATAAGCATTCTCTTCCAGGAACGGATTCTGATAATTAATTACTTCATTCAACACACCGTCACTTCGTATAATATAAAGTGCATCCCCGGCTTTGGTTATTCCTTCATAATCTCCATTGTCGCTAAATTCCAGGCTGCTCACCACGGCGTTATATTGCATACTGTATATAAATATTTTCCCCACTTCATCCTGTACACAGGCAAACCTGTTTGAATCAAGATACACCAGTCCCGAAATCTCATTTAACACATCGGGTAATACTATTTTCTGTACAGGATTATTGATATCGTATTTTTGATATTTATCCGATTGTGATCTTTGTCCACAGGAAGCAAGACTGTTAAATATACAAAACAGAAATAGTAGTTTAATTATTAACGGTCGTGAAAGAAGGTTTAAGTGAACAGGTCTCATTACAATATTTTTTTCAATATGAAGCCCAAATCTACTCTTAAAATCTTAACTGAATCTAAAGCAGGCTAAAATGTCAAACTTAACTGGTGTAGGTCATCCTTAAAGAGGTAAAAAATTTCAAATTGATAATAATTACAGATTTCTTTTACAATGGATAACCCTATCCCGCTGGAATGTAATGAATCACCTGAATATACGAACTTATTAAACAAGAGGTTTGTATCCATTGTCGGAGGTTTACCCGTATTTGTAATTGATAGCATATTAGCAGTAATACTTATAGTAATCTTTCCTTTATCAATATTATGTACCAATGCATTTTTTAATAAATTATTAACCAGGATTTCTGCAAGTGTAGCGTTCATATTAATAACCAGGTCTTTTTCGATTTTTTTCTCTATTGCAATCTTTTTTGTATTAACCTGTTCAATATTCCTGTGAATATATTCATCAATTAATTTGTTAATATTTACAGGTATTTTTGATAGGAACTGTTCGTTTTCAATTTTAGAAAGTAACAATAATGCCTGGTTTACTTTTCTCATTTTATTGATGGTCTCTTCAATCACGCTTATAATATTTGCTGTATTTGTGTTCAGGTCAAGCTCCTGTATTAATAATTCCACCTGGGCGCTAATCACAGAAACGGGGGTTTGCAATTCATGTGATACGTTATCTATGAACTTTTTTTGTTTTTCAAAATCTTTCTTAATCTTTGAAATCATTTTATTCAGACTTTCATTGAGTGCATTAAACTCGTAGATAGATTGTTTTTCAAATTCCGGAAACTCATTCTCCCCGGGGCTGAATTTTGAAATCTTCTGCAAGGTAGCCTGGAATGGGTTCCATATCCTTTTTGAAACAAACCATTGCATAATTGAAATACCCAGGGTAAGTAATATAAAAAGCATTACAGCAAAAGAACCTATACTGTATATTAAGGTATCACTCTCAACAAATGACTCGTGCAATACTAATTCATAATGTTTATCCTTAATATGTATAGTTGTGCGAAGTTCCCTAATAGGTTCATATTCCTGTTCAGTACTGTCATATACATTTATAAACTTGTAATTTGCAGTGATAGTGCTATCCAGTGGTATCTCATTCAGGTAATAACTGCAAGAAATGCTTTTATACAGTTCCGAAACATCATCCCTGTTGTTGTTTACAAATTCAGCAATTTTCATTTTATCCTCAAAGATCTTTTCATCCACTTGTTTCGTTATGGTATATCGCAGAAAGTAATAAAAACCTGTCATACTTACCATGAAAACCGGCAAGGCAATTACCAGGTATAAACCAAGGGTCTTTCGTAACAGTTTAGTTTTTCTCATTTCAATTAAGCATCTGTAAATTTATACCCGATACCATAAATGGTTTTTATATAATCCCTGCACCCCTTCTTTGAAAGCTTTTTTCTCAGATTTGTCAAATGAGTGTATATGAAATCGTACGAATGAAAATCATATTCATCAGGCCAAAGATGCTCAACAATGGATTGCTTTCGTACAATCCTGTTCTTATTCACGATCAGGTAATAAAGAAATTGAAATTCTTTAATGGTAAGTTCAGTATTTACATTCTTTACGTAAGCAATGCAGGCATCAATATCGAGGGTGATCTCATTTTCATACAACATTTTGAAACCCTTGTTCTGTTTTCGTCTTAGCAATGCTTTAATTCTTGAGTTAAGTTCAGAAAGATGGAAGGGTTTTGTTATATAGTCATCAGAACCTGAGTCAAGTCCGTTTATTTTATCGTGAAGGGAATCTTTTGCCGAAATAATGATGATCCCTGAATCTTTATTATTTTTTTTAATTTGTTCTACTAAATCCAATCCATTGCCATCAGGTAGCATAATGTCGATAATAATAACATCATACTCGTTCATATATATTTTATCTTCAGCATCACTAAAGCCGGAAACACCTTCACAGATATAATTTTCGCCAGATAAGTAGGTGATTATACTGTTTAAAAGGTTTATCTCGTCTTCTACTATTAATACTTTCATGTTATGGAATAATCCGTAAATCTAATTTATAAAACTTTAATAAATCTAAAGTAATTATTTCTAACGACTTTAGATTTGCTTAAGTTTTCATTTTTACTTTTGAGTTCTGTTCTTATAATTATCAAATAACAACTTTTTACAAAGACTATGAAAAAAATAGCTATTTCTGTAGCAGTTTTAACTGTCCTGCTAACTGTATCATGTAAAACAAAAGGTGCATTGGAAAATACCGTACCAGCGGACTCACTCAAACAAGTTGAAGATGTAATAAATGAAGAAATTATTGTTGATACAGGCATTGTACCTGTTGATACAATGGCAGACCTTTCCGAATAACAAGCCTAAACCTTTGATTTTTTCATGTTATTCCATTGTTCTATTGAGTAATCGTAAAGCAAGGATGCCTGATTGTTTGGGCATCCTTGTTGTTTGTAATAGCAGGAAGACAACCCAAATGCCAAGATGTCCATTTTACCGGCTAAGGAGCGCAATCTGACTGCCAAGATGTCTATTTTATCAGTTAAGGAACACATCCAGTCACTCAAGGAGCACAATTTACCACTCAAGGAGCTAATTTTGAGGGTTAAGGGACCCATTTTCCCGGAAAAAGTATTATCAATTTTACATAAATTATTTATATTGCACATTCAATAAGGGTTTATACCCGTTTTTTTAATTATTAATAATTTAAATTTTACATCATGTCAACAAATCTTTTTATTTCAGAGTCCAAATTTATGGAACGGTCGCGCATCGCGTTAACTAATGCAGAATCCCATGTAGAAATTAAACCAGCTTTAACATCCTATGGTATGGATACGGCTAAAGTAGCGGAGGGCTGGAAAATCTACAACAGTGCAAAAACTGTTTGGGAGCAGAATAAAGATGAGGATGCTGAAAGCAAAATAGCTTCAAATAGCTATAAGGCTAAATACAACGAGCTTCAATCTTTATTTAAAAGACATCGGGACCAGACCCTCATTTTTTTCAAAAAACAACCTGACATCTTAATCAAATTAGGAGTTACGGGCAAGTTTCCGACAAAATATAACGAATTCTTTGATAAAGCAAAGCTGTTCTATTACGGTATTAGAGAAAATAAGGATGTACAAATCGAACTTAACAAGATAAAAATTACAGCAAAGGTTGTAGTTGATTGTATAGCAAAATATGATGCCCTTTTAGCTGAAAGAGCTAACTATGATAAAGAATTAGGAGAATCACAAGATGCAACAAAATCAAAAAATGCAGCACTTTTAGAACTTAAAGATTGGATGGAGGATTTTGATGCTATAGCCAAAGTAGCATTATACGACAAACCACAATTGCTTGAAGTATTAGGCATCTTTGTGAGAAGCTAATATTGCCCACCCAATTTGTAAGCACATCCCGCATACCGCACAGGCCTAACCAGACCAAAGTTTGCGGGAAGAGCTTACAAATGCCAGCCCGAACAACCGCCTTTAAGGGCGGTTTAGGGGTTGCCAACGCTCAAAAAAACAAAATAAATTTGCACTTCGTTGCAAGTTCAATGCAGTTTAATAAAAATCCGTTATATTTGATATCAATGTCAATTTAACGGTCGAAAAATAAAAACACCAGCAGCTAACATCAAATAAACCCAAGCCGGCCAAGCGTTTCGTAAGAATATAAATAGCATGAAAGATAAATTTCGTATATTTAGAAAAAAAGTAACAATGGGATGCCGACCTGTGTTTATTTGTGCCGTTTAGCAACCATTTGCAATTGCAAGAAAGTAACATTTAAAAATGGATTGAGTCCCCAATAATGAATTTCATTTTTTACAAAAAGA